>DAIQQI010000112.1:0-9288 GCA_036786925.1 Steroidobacteraceae bacterium | reverse complement strand
TGCTCGAGTTCTTCTGCGCGGCGGCTTTGGCATCGAGTTCCGCCAGCGTCAGCCCCGTGGTCGGTGGTTCGATGGCCGCCGGTTTGCCGAGCCGCGCGAGCAACCGCGCCGGCGCGACCCTGCGCCAGGCATCCTGCACCAGGGCGGCCACGCGCTGCCAGGAAATCCCCTGGTCGAGGCGCACGCCGATCCAGCCGCTTGGGCCCACGTAAGGCGGCACGAAAAAATGCTTCGGCGCGCTGCGGACCAGATGATCCTGTGTGGCGGCGTCGGACGCGAGCCACAGCGCGACTCGCTCGTCGCCATGATGATTGACGGCGAGGCTTGCGAATACCTTGCCCTTGATCACGCGGAAATTCGGCGTGCCGTGCGACAGGATCTCCTCGGTGTCCGGCAACCCGAGGCACACTTCGTTGACTGCGTCGCGCAGATGCCTGCGCTTGCCGGCCATGATGGGCAGCAGCCGTCGCTACAGGATGCCGCGCTTGCGCATGCGCTCGATCGCATCGAGCTGGCGCTGCCGGAAAAAGCTGCGGTCCGGGACGATGACCTTGCTGCCATCCAGCAGGCCGTTGGCACGGCGCAGGTCGGCACTGGCGTAGGAACCTGCAAACATTTCCAGCGCCTGGCGCGACAGCATGTTGCTCATCGCCGGCTTGTGCCGATAGGCGCGCAGCCCGGCCATGTCGAGCGAAATCTGCGCGACCGAACTCTGGCCCACGCCGGCGACGACCATCTGGTTGCCGTGGTAGTCGATGATGTCCGAGAACCCGTTGCTGGAATCCTCCGGCACGTCGATGCCACGCAGCTTCGCGTTGTTAGCCGAGACCACGTAGGCGAGATTCTCCAGCGCCCGTGCGCGGCGCGCGATCTGCTTGATGGTCAGCCTGGGCGACGCCACTTCGCTGGTGTTGTGCAGGAACACTTCCGCACCACGGATTGCCAGGCAGCGCGCCACTTCCGGATACAGGATTTCCTCGGAGGCAATCGCGGCCAGCTTGCCGAGCGGCGTGTCGGCCACCGGAAAGACCTTGTCGATGCCGTAGATCTCGAGGTACTTGTCCCAGACGTCATGCGGTGTCGGCGCGAAAATGGATATGAGCCGGCGGTAGGACAGGATCCGCTTGCCCTGGTCGTCGAACAGCCAGCAGCACTGGAAATAGAGCTCCGGGAAATGCGGGTCCACTTCGTAGCTGTTGCCACAGAGATAGACACTGTTAGCTTTGGCAACGGCCGCAAGAGCTGCGTATTCCGGCCCGTCGATCGCGAGCGCCGCCTTGCCACGCCACTCCGCCAGCGTCTCGCCCCAGGGCGCGCCCTGCAGCGTGTACTCGGGCAGCACGATCAGCCGCAAATCGTCGCCAACCCATTTCTTCGCGCCGGTGATCGCCGTGTTGATACGTTCGATCGAAGCGCTCATGCGCGCGGCGGCGGCTTTGCGATCCTTGTCCGGATGCACGCCGTCAACATCGATCTGCAGCGCCATCGCGGTGTAGCGGTCAAGTCGGGTGGTCATCTGACGATCTCCGCGCTCAAGGGTTGGCCTTCGCATAACTGCGCGCTTCCAGTTGCTGCGTCACGATCGGCAGACGGCTGCCGTCGGGGTCGAAAAAACAGCCGGTGTCGGCTGTGGTCAAGCGGTCGATGAGTCGAAACAACAGGTCGGCACTTTGCGCCGCAGTCAGAGCGCCCGTGTTGCCGGTGGCGCGAGTCTGCACCCAGCCCGGATGCGCACAGGCACAGGTGATGCCGCGCGCTGCTAACGCCAAGGATAGCTGAAAAACCACCTGGTTCAGCGCCGACTTGCTGGCCCGGTAGCCGACAAAACCATACGCGGGCTTCGCGCCGACCCGGCTGCTGATCGCGAACATGATCTTGCGCCGGCTCACGGCCACGTGCGGCGCGAAACACTCGGCGAGACGCATCGGCGCCTGGGTGTTGATGCGGTGATAGCGGTCCCAGGCGGCGTAGTCGGTGTGACCGAACTCGCCGGCGGGACCACCGGTCGCCGCGGCATTCATCAGCAGCACGTCGATGGCCCGGTTTGTTAGCTTCAGGGCCAGCGCCTCGATGGCGGCGAAATTTCCGACGTCCAACGGCAACTTTTCGATCCGCGCCCCGTCCTGGCCACGGCGCGCGGCATCGAGCTCAGCCGCGTCCGCCGGGTCACGGCAGGTGGCCAGCACCTGCCAGCCGGCAGTCGCGAACCGGCCCGCCAGCGCCGCGCCCACACCGCGGCTGGCGCCGGTAATCAAGACCGTTGGCATTGCGTGTGCCTCGCTCATCGGACCATCATGTTACTCGTTTTGACTGCAGGCCCGGCATGCGACCCCATATCGAGTTCATTCAACACCAGTGGCTGCCGTTCGAGCCCGGCGTGTTGCCGCATGCGCGACCCGATCTCGATGCGCGCGTCCTGTCGCGCGATAGCGAAAGCGGCGCCTGCAGCCTGATCCTGCGCTATCCGGCCGGCTGGTCGCGCGGCGCCGAGAGCCTCGAGGTCGACGAGGAACTGCTGGTCCTCGATGGCACACTGGAAATCGACGGTGTTAGCTATGGCCGTCACGACTATGCGCATCTGCCGCGCGGCCTGGTGCGCGCCGGCATGCACAGTGGCAACGGCGCGACGGTGCTCACATTCTTTTCCGGCGAGCCGATCGCGCGGCGCCCAGGCACCGGCGACTACGATCCCATCCGCCTGGTGCGCCACATCAACACCCGCACGCTGCCCGCACAGGCCGGTCCGCGCAAACACATGCGCAGCGAAGGCTTCAACCACGGCGGCACCGTACACAAGCTGCTGTTAGACGACCCGCTGACCGGTGACAAGACCTGGCTCGCCGGCCTCGGGCCCTGGTGGCATTGCGAAACCCAGGAATCCCATCCGGTGGCCGAGGAAGAATTCGCGCTGGCCGGCGATATCCACATGCCGAATGGCGTGCTGCGCGAGGGCGGCTATTTCTGGCGTCCACCTGAAATCGCGCACGGCCCGTTCGGCACCATCGGCGGAACGGTGCATTTGTGCCGCGGCAAGGGCGGACTGTACTCGACCGTGTTCACGCCGGCGCCGCAGCCATTTGCGTGGGATCCGCTCTATCGACCCATCGTCCCGGAATCCTATCGACGCTGGATTCCGCCGGAACTGCTCGCCGCTCCAGCCCGTTAGCCGCCAGAGCGCTTCGCGGCGATTCCCTGTTTGGCAAGTTCCGCCACCACGGTGTCGCGATGCTCGCCATGAATCTCGATGACACCATCCGGCCGCAGCTTGCCGCCCGCGCCACAACGCTTCTTGAGATCTTTCGCAAGCTGCTCGCGCAGGCTCCACGCGAGTGTCAGGCCGGTCACGACGGTAACGCCATGGCCGCCCTTGCCCTGCGTCTCACGCGCGACGCGCACTTTGCTTTCCACCATAATGCCGCCATTATCCACTGACGAAACTCGGGTTGCAGCATGTGGCAGCGTTTTACAGCCTGGATCGCGCGATGCTCCGCAGATTGGCGACTGGTGGTCGGCGTCGGGCTCTGCCAGATGCTGCTGCTGGTCGCGATGCTGCAGATCGGCAAGCCCTTCCAGCTTGATACGGGTTACCCGCCATTCGACTTCCAGAGCACGCTGACGGTTGCCGACATGGAGCAGCAGCTGGCGCACTACACGCCGGCTGCGCGGCAGCTTTACTACGGCATGTCGGTCATCGATTTTGTATTTCCGCCGCTCGGCGGCCTGTTCTGGGCGCTGCTGATCGGCGCCGGACTGCGCCTGGGCTGGCCCGAGTTCTGGCAGCGACCTAACAACAAGAGCTGGCTGCTGCTGCCGTTCGTTGGCGCACTCTGCGACTGGTGTGAGAACCTTGGCCTGCTGGTCACGATCAGCAACTACCCGCCATTCGAGCGCGGCTTTGCGAGCTTCGCGGTACTCGCCAAGCAGGAAAAGAACCTGACAATCAGCCTGACATTCACGCTCGCAATCACTGTGCTGATCGTTGGCGCGTTGCGCTACTGGCGACGGCGGCGCGCGTCGTGAGCGGCTCGCCGCCGCGTTGCGTCAGCGCCTGAGATTGCCCGGATTCAGGCGATCGCCGGGATCCAGGGTCTGCTTGATCGACTGCCACAGCTGCCGCGCCGCGGGCGTCAGCCGCGATTCGTACGCATAGGTTTTCGCCATCTGCACATGCACGGCGCCGGCCTGCGCCAGCGTAGCCACCAGACCGTCGCGCAATTCGCGCGCGAATTCCCGGGCGGCGGGATTGGCGGGCCGGTCACGGAACCGGGCCGCGCTGGCCGCATCGAGATGATCGAGATGCAACTGCGAAACCTCGTCGGTCCAGTAGAAAGACGGCTCCAGCACCACGAATCCCGGCCGCGGACCTAACATGTAGCTTTCCCAGATGCCGAGCGCATCCATGCGTGCGCGCTGCGACTCGAAAAACGCCTGCACCGCGGCAGCGGCGGATTCAGCGCGCGAATAAGGCAGCATCGCGTTGGTCGGCACCCAGCGCTCGCCCTCGGGCCCGAGGAAGCCGCGCACGGAATAAGGCTTCGCCGCAAGCGCCATGGGCAGGAGATTGGGAATCTCGCGCCCTTCCCGGGTGCCCGCGGCCCGTAGCAGCGCCAGCGAGTCCTCGACCGCGCGCTCGCTGACCCCCTCCGCGGTTACATGCAGCGACCACTGCACGCCTTCCATGAAATTGCGGCCCGCCGCCGCCATCTTCATCGCATCCAGCAAGCCGCCGCCGACACTGCCCCTGGCGATTGCGACGTTAGCCAGCGTGGTGATGGCGTCCTTGAAGCCGACCCGCGGCGCGTTCTGGCTCTTGCGCGGATCCAGGCCCATCATCCGGCCGGGCAGTCGCAACTGGCTGCAGGCAACCATGCCGCGCATCAGTGCGCCAAAAGTGTCGTAGGCGAAGGACAGGTAGCCCTTGGCGCGCGGCAGCGGCTCGAGCGCAATGGTCGCCGCCGTCTTGATAGCTAACGAACCGCCGTCGGCGATGAACAGGCCCGCGAGATCGGGGCCGAAATTGCGGAAGAACGGCGCCATGCCAGCCGCGGCGGAGCCCGTGGTGACGACCGCGCCATCAGCGAGCACGAGCTCGAGACTCAGAATGCCCGACATTTCATCCGCGGTGCCCTGCGAGAGGGCACCACCGACCGTGGAGTAAATTCCAGAATATGGCGGTTTGAATACCGGCCGCAGCCCCGTGCCCTGCAGCGCATCGGTCAGCGCCATCCACGGCGAACCCGCTTCGACGGTGACATACTGATCAACCAGATTGATTTCCCGCACGCGGTTGAGGCGGCGCAGGTCCAGCGTCACGCTGTTAGCCTGGGACGGCACGTAGCCGCCGCTGTAGGACATACCGCCACCGCGCGGTACCACGGCCAGCCCCGAGCGGCCGGCGCAGCGAACCACCGCCGCAGTTTCCTCGACATTGGCCGGCGCAATCACGGCAGCCGAGACCGGCGCGTCCGGCCAGAAAAAGATATCGCGCGAGAAATACGCCCTGGCGGCCTGGTCCTGCTGCACGTTCTGCGGACCGACGATGCTGGCAAATTCCGACATGCTCACCAGGACACTCCCTCATCAACAGGGCGCGCGATCGCCTGCAGATGCGGCGGCAAACTCGGCCGGTACTCAGGGCGCCAGGAAAATGGCGCAGCTTGCGCGGAAAACTGGTTGAACAGCGGGCCACCTAACACGCGAATGAACAGGCAGTAGCCGGTCTCGCTGCCCGCAGGCCCGTGCCACTGCCCCTCGCGCCAGAACGCGTAGCCACCGGCGCTCATGCGACCCACGTCGCCGAACACGTAGCTGCCCGACAGCGTGAAAAGCTCCTCGATCACCGGATGCGTGAACTTGCCGGGCATGATCGCCGGCGGCGGGTGCTGCGGCATCGCGCAGTACAGGAACGACTGCTCGCCGCTCGCTGCATCGCGCCGCAGTATCTTGCTGGCGATGCCCGGGCTCAGGGGTTTGTTGGTCACGCTGCCTGCGGCTCCGTGCTGCCACGGCAGCGCATAAGTGTCCTCGATCACTATCGGCGGCTCCGGTCGCGCCGACCCCGTCATGAGAAGTGCCACGGCGCCGGCGCGGCTGCGCAACTGGCCGTTCTGCTCACTGCTCGCAGCAAGCCTCAGGTAGCCGTGCGGACCTAACAACACGGACGGACGGCCCGATTCCTCCAGCGTCCAGTCACCATCCAGCATCAGCATTTCCAGGTACTGGCCGGGACGCGACGCCCACGGACGCTGAAAGCCCGGTGGCACACGCACCACCGCCGTGACCGACTCGTCGTCCGAATCAACACTCAGGATCTTCAGCTGCACGCCCGGTGCGGCGAGCCAGCGCAGGCTGCCGGCGGGTTCGGCCCAGGGAACGCACTGCGATTGAATGAAGCAGATATGAGGGCGACTCATGGCTGACAGGCCCTCAGGTGGCGGGCCTGAATTCCGCCATGTCGCTGAAGACATCCAGCGTCGCAATCAGTCCATGCTGCAGGCCGAAGCGATCGACGAAGCGCACGCCCTGAAAAGCGCTGCCATCCAGCCAGGTGCCCGACATGGTGCCGAAACTGTAGACAACCGCCGCATCGCCGTTGACGCTGACGTCAAATCCTTCGATGTGTTTGCGGACGGCGCCCTGGCGCGCGCGGCTGTGCGCGAAGAAATCCTCGAGGCGGCTGAATCGATGATTGCCCGACACGGTCATGACAAAGCCCGGTGCTAACAAAGTCTGCAGGCGCGGCAGGTCCCGTGCGGACATCGCGGCAAAGAAATCGCTGGCCACCTGGCGCGCGGCCTCCGCGGCCGCAGTCACGCAGCGACTCCCTGCAGCTGGCGCGATTCCAGGTTTTGCACCGCCGCACGGTACGCGCTCAGGCCAAACAGCATCGTGGTGGTCAGGATACCGCCGACGATGAACGAAACCACCGCCATGGAATAATGCACGCCGGCGGTGCCGAAGACGTGATCGTTCAGCGCCCCGACGAGGGACGGCCCCAGCAACAGGCCAAAGCCATTGATGAAGATCACATACACCGACGTCAGGCGGGCGCGGTAGTCGCCGGGTGTCATGTGCAGCAGCGCGGTGGCGCCGGCCGGCGTGCTGGCGGCCCCGGCCAGCGTTGCCGGCACGAGCACGATCAATGCCAGCAGCGGCGATGGCATCAGCACCACGGAGGTCGACAGGAACACCATCGCGAACAGGCAGCCGACTGCGGTGCGATATGGGCCGTCCGACTGGCCGCGGCGAAGATACCGGCTGTTGAGCCAGCCGCTGCACCACGCACCTAACGGACCGAAGATCAGCAGGATCCAGCCATAGCTGAAGGCGAAGTCCGCGACGCTCCAGTGCAGGGTCCGCGAAAACATCGTCGGCAGCCATTGCCACGCATAACCGATCAGCGGCGAAGTCACCTGGCCGATGCAAAGCAGCAGGTAGGCGGGCCAGTAGGCTCGCAGATACTCGCGCATGGCGGGCCAGCTTGGTCCGGTCTGGCTGAGCCGTTCGCCGCGCGGCGGTTCGCGCACCAGCAGGATCAGGACCGCGACGATCAGCCCCGGAAGCCCGGCAATCACCAGCACCATCTGCCATGAGGCCAGCGGACCGACCACGGGCAGCTCGTAGCCCGGCCGCGCCTGCATCCAGGACACGATCAGGCCACCTAACAAATAGGCGATGCCCATGCCGAAGGACACGCCCATGTTGAAGACGCTGATTGCGCGGCTCTGTTCCTCGCGTGGAAACAGGTCCCCGACCAGCGAATTGCCGGCCGGCGTGAGCGCCGCCTCGCCGGCGCCGACACCGAAGCGCGCCAGTTTCAACTGGTCGAAGCTGCGGGCCAATCCGGAGAATGACGTCATCGCGCACCAGAACAGCATCGCGATGCCGATGATATTCTTGCGATTGCGCCGGTCCGCGAGCCAGCCGAATGGCAGGCCGAACAGCACGTAGAACACAGCGAATACCGGACCTAACAAAATACCCATGTCCTGGTCGCTGACGTTGAACTGGGCCTTGACGGGATCCACGACCATGGTCAGGATCCAGCGATCCAGCAGCGAAAACGCGTACGCCAGCGCCAGCAGCGTCACCACATACCAGGCGTAGCGACGCGAATGCCGCGGCATGTCAGTAGGCGGCATTGGTCACTTCCAGCCCCAGCGCGTGCTGGCCCCACATGGTGCCGCACAAATCCCAGGACAGCCCCAGGTGCGCGCCCGCGGCATGCGCGTCACGAAACGCGCGCTGCATGTGATTGTCCAGGTAGATGCCGCGACCGCCCGCGATCGTGAACAGGCGATCCACCGCCGCGACCAGTAGTTTTGCGCAGTAGGCCTGGTTGCGCCGCACCTGCAGCCGCAGCGCGACCGGGACATCGCAGCCGTGCTCGACGGCCTGCATGGATTCGCGGCAATCGGACAGGATCAGGGCGCGCGCCGCATCGATGTCCGCGGCAGATTCTGCGATCTTCATCTGCACGATCTGCTGGCTGGCGGCACTGGCGCCGGTGGTCACCAGCTTGCGCTCCCGCGCGCCGCTCAATGTCAGTTCCAGCGCGCCGTCGGCGATCCCCAGCAGCGGTGCGAGGATTGCAAACGGGTTGAGCGCAATCAGCGGCAGGCGGAACAGCGGCGCTTTGTTAGCTGCGAGGCCAGGACCCCCGCCCTCCTTCAGCTCCAGCATGGCAACCGTGCGATGTTCGGGGATGTACACATCGGTCAGCGCGACGTCCCGGCTGCCGGTGGCGGCCAGCCCGGCCACATGCCAGGTATCGATGACCTGGCACTCGGCACGCGGCAGCAACACGCAAATGATGCGGTTGGCGCCCCCTTCCCCGAGCGGCGGCGCGGTGGTCGAGAACACGCACCAGTCCGCGCAGTCGATGCCACTGACAAAATTCCAGCGCCCGGTGACGCGGTAGCCGCCCGGCACCGGCACGGCCTTGCCGTTCGGCGTAATCGACGAGGTGATGAGCGCGTTGCGCTGGCTGCCCCAGACGTCATCTTGCGCCTGCGCGGAGAACTTGGCTAACAACCAGGCGCGCTCGGCGGTCACGCCCAGGATCCAGGCCGTCGACCCGCAGCCGCGCCCGACGGTGGCGACGATGTCGATGAATTCGGGCATGCCGAGCTCGAAGCCACCGAAGCGCCGCGGCTTCTGCAGGTCGAACAGCTGCGCTGCCTGCAATTCGCTGATCGTCACGTCGGGCACGCGCCGCGCGAGTTCCGCGGCCTGGGCACGCTCACGCAGCCGCGGCACCGCGTCGCGGGCCCGTTCCATCAAAGCGGC
>DAIQQI010000111.1:0-9305 GCA_036786925.1 Steroidobacteraceae bacterium | reverse complement strand
AGGATCGAGGGCGAAAGCGCGCAGTTCGCCGAAATTGTCGTTGCCGACAACGGTCCGGGGTTCACGCGCGAGATTCTTGACCGCGCCTTCGATCCCTACGTGACCAGCAAGCCGCGCGGTACCGGCCTGGGCCTGGCGATTGTCCGAAAAATCGTCGAAGAACACGGTGGTGACATCGTTGCAGGCAATCGCGCCAGTGGTGGCGCGGAGCTGCGATTGACGCTGCCGCTGCTTGACGCCGGCCGCATGGCCGCCGCACGTGAGCGTCGCAATGAATTACGCAAGGAGCTGGCATGAGCAGCGCAAAGATCCTGGTGGTCGATGACGAAGCGGATATCCGCGGCCTGGTGCAGGAGATCCTCACCGAAGAAGGCTATGACGTTGAGGCCGCGGCGGACGCGGCAGAAGCACGTCAGGCCCGCAGCCGCAGTACGCACGATCTGGTTTTGTTAGATATCTGGATGCCCGGCGTGGATGGCATCACGCTGTTGCGTGAATGGAGTTCGACGCTCGCCCAGGGCGCACCGGTCGTCATGATGTCAGGACACGGCACGGTCGAGACGGCTATCGAAGCGACGCGCCTTGGCGCCTTTGATTTCGTCGAGAAACCGCTGTCACTCGCCAAGCTGCTGCGCACTGTCGAGCGCGCCCTGGATGCAGGCCGCCGGCGTCGCTCGGCGGGGCGCGTCGTCGGCGCCGCGATTGCCGCCCCGATCGGCCGCAGCCGGGTGATACAGCAGCTGCGTACCGAACTGGTGCAGCTCGCGCCGCTGGCGGCGCCAGTGCTGCTGGTGGGCGAGCATGGCTCCGGACGCGAGGCATTCGCACGGTTCCTGCACGAAAACTCCGGCCGCTCCGAACGTCCGTTCATCGTGCTGGTGGCCAGCAGTCTGCGCGACGAAGAAGCCGAGTCCAGCCTGTTAGGGGCTGCGGACGGGAGTGGCGGCGTGCTCGAGCAGGCTGCGGGCGGCACGCTGTTCATCAACGAAATCGAAGACCTGCCGCCGGCCGCGCAGCGCACACTGTTAGGTGTGCTGGAAACGGGAGTCTACCGGCGCGGCCCCGGTGGTCCGCAGGCGGCATTCGAGACGCGGGTACTGTCGAGCGCGCTGCCCGGGGTGCTCGAGCGCGCCGGCGCCGGTCCGCTGCGCCGCGATCTGCTTGGCAAGCTGAACGGTCTGCAGATTCGCGTGCCGTCACTGCGCGAGTATGCGGAGGATGTGCCCGAGCTGTTGCGCCATACGGTTGACCGGCTGGTCGACAGCGAAGGTCTCGGTTTCCGCCGCTTCAGTGTCCCGGCCCAGAACCGGCTGCGCAATTACCCCTGGCCCGACAACATGCGCGAGCTGCGCAGCTTTGTGCATCGCCTGCTGCTGGCCGGCGGGCCCGAGGAGATCGGTCTCGAGGAGATCGAACGCGAATTGGGCGCGCATTCAGCCGGTGTCGGTCAGGAATCGCTGGTCAAGCAGGACCTGCTGGCGATGCCGTTGCGCGAAGCACGCGAGCATTTCGAGCGCGCGTACCTGCAGCAGCAATTGTTGTTATGCAACGGCCGGGTCGGGCAGCTGGCCAAGCGCGTCGGCATGGAGCGCACCCATCTTTACCGCAAGCTGCGCTCGCTTGGCGTCGACTTCAAGAAGCTGGCCGAAGACTGAGCGGTCGCGCCGGGCACGCGGCCCCCCGGTCAGGGGAATGCTTTGGTAGCGATTGCCGACAGCGCGCTTTCGAGTCCGGCCGCGTTAACCGCGGCCACGGCGAAGTACCAGGTGCCGGAGGCCAGATTCTGCACACTCTGGCTCGTGGTCGAAGGCGTACCAATCTGCAGCACCCGATCCAGCGCCTGGGCGGATTGCCCGTAATAAAGCTTGAAACCTGACAGGTCCGCCAGTGGTGTTCCGTCCACATTGGTGGTCGGCGCTGCCCAGGAGACGGTAACTGCATAGGTCGTTGGCGCCGGCGGCGGCGCCGGGTTGACAACTTCGACGCTGAAGGCCGGCAGCTGGGTCGTTGCGCGACCATCGCTGACGCTGATGACGACGCCCGAGGTCATGCCGACCTGGGTTGCGGCCGGCGTACCGGTCAAAGCGCCGCTGCTGCTGCTGAAACTGGCCCAGGCAGGTTTGTTAGCAATGCTGAATGTCAGGGGGTCGCTGTTGACGTCCGATGCACTGGGCGTAAACGCATAGGCCGCACCCGCCACGACCTGGGTAACAGGCGTTCCCGAAATGGTTGGCGCCTTGTTGCGCGTGTTGCGGCCCGTCCGGACCAGCGTCGCGATTTTATCCAGGATGGTAGATGAGTCGGACGAAGTGGCTGGGTCCGTCACCGGTGTCTCGCTGCCGCAGGCCTGCAGCACCAGCGGCGCAGCAAGCAGCAACACCAATACCCTGACGTAACCTTTGAGATTCGTCGCCGCCCAGCTGCTGTTGATCATTGGATGTCTCCCGGAAGCCTGCGCAATCGCCTGGGCTCGGCAACCGGATCGACAGCGGGACCTGTTGAAGCGCGACAGTTCCCCTATCGCGTTCCTGACAGCAGCGGCGGATTGCGCTCCTTGCGGCCGTATCCGTCGCTGGCAACCCCGCTATCTTGGTTCACGGCTCGTGCCGTAATCGTCAGACCGGAGGCTTTGCGTCCCTGCCTTTCGACAGGTTTGCCCATGCTTGCGGGGGAATGTACGCGGCAAAGGATTGCCGCTGCGGCCTAGTTAACTTTGTGCAGCGGAGCAGCGGTTTTTTGTGATCTGACTCTCCGCAATGCGGAGCGACCGACGCCAATCGGCGACATGTCAAGTCAGTCGCCGACGCGAATGACGATGGCGTCCAGGTCCGCGGAGCGCAGCTTTTCGCGCAGTCGGTTGATTTCTGTTAGGTCCGAGGACGGCCCGATGCGAACCCGGTGCCATACGTCGGCGTCGACGGCAACCCGCTGCACCGTGGCCGTCACACCCTGGATCGCAAGCTGCGCGCGGATTCTTTCGGCATCCGGCTGACTGCGATAGGAACCGGCCTGCAGCACGTAGGTGCCTGGCCGCTCGATCGGCGCGCCGGCGAGGCCGCGTTGCACCTGGCCCTCTTTCTCGGGCACGACCACTTCGAAGTTGGGCAGGCGATCATAGAAATCGAATTGTTGCGGCGTTTCCGCGTCCGGGTCTTCGCCCGCGGGCCGGCCATCGGTGGTCCGCGGCACCGGGCGGCTGCCCGCCACGGCAGACGGCGCCGATTTCTGCAACGACTGGCGCTGCACGATGAAAACCACCAGCGCAATCGCCAGGCCGCAGGCCAGCCCGTAGATAAAATCACGCCAGCGGCCGAAATCGAAGCCGTTGCGGCGTGTGCGCTTGTAGTCCCGGCCGATTGGCTTGGTGCTCATAAGATGGCTACATCGAGTCCGGCGCCGATGCGCCTAACAACTGCAGGCCGTTGCGCAATACCTGCTGCACCGCGAATGCGAGCGCGAGCCTGGGTGTGCGCAGCGCGACGTCCTCCACCAGCCAGCGGTCAGCGTTGTACCAGCTGTGCAAGCCGTTCGCGAGCTCGCGCAGGAAATGCACCATGGCGTGCGGCGCGCGATTCGCCGCCGCGGTCTGTATCTGTTCCGGGTACCTGGCCAGCAAGGTCAGCAGGGCCTGGGCATGCTCGTTGTCGAGCACGGCAGCCGCTGCCGGGTCCGCCATGGCGGCGGGAGCGGCTGCCGCGTCGTAGGCGATGCCACGCGCCTTGAGTTCGCGTGCAACACTTGAAACCCGCGCATGCGCATACTGGATGTAGTAGACGAAATTTTCGTCGGATTTCTTCTTGGCCAGCTCCAGGTCGAAGTCCAGCGGCTGGTCATTGCCGCGCATCAGGTAGAACAGGCGACAGGCGTCGTTGCCGACTTCCTCGCGCAATTGCCGCAGAGTGACGAAATTGGCCTCGCGCTTGCCCATCGACAGTTTGACGCCATCGCGATAAAGGCTGACCAGCTGGATCAGGCAGGCTTCCAGGCATTCGCCCGGGTGGCCGAAGGCCTGCAGGCCGCCGCGCACGCGGGTAACGTAGCCGTGATGGTCCGCGCCTAACACATCGATCAGCACGTCAAAGCCGCGTTCGCGCTTGGCGAGGTGGTAGGCGATGTCGGCGGCAAAGTAGGTCTTGACGCCGTTGTCCCGTACCACCACCCG
The DNA here is from genome assembly GCA_036786925.1 of Steroidobacteraceae bacterium. Taxonomy (GTDB): domain Bacteria; phylum Pseudomonadota; class Gammaproteobacteria; order Steroidobacterales; family Steroidobacteraceae; genus UBA964. Next base: position 5,143 of record DAIQQI010000111.1, on the reverse strand, counting down.
GTCTTCGTCGTCGCCAAAGGCGGTGGCGCGAAACCACTGTGCGCCGTCCTTGTCGTACAGCAGGTCCTTTTTGCGCAACCGCTCGATCGCCGCGTCGATGGCGCCGCTGTCATTGAACTCGCGCTCCGAGGTCCAGCGATCGAAGTGCACGCCAAATGCCGCCAGGTCCTCGCGGATCTCGGCCATCATGGTCTCGAGCGAGAAATTCTTGACCAGCTCGAAATTTCCGGGCCCTAACAACTCGCGCATCCGCGCAATCAGCGCGTCGATGTATTTTTCCTTGTCGCCGGCCGGCGCATCGGCGGGCAGACCGGCAAGCACGGTTGCCGCCGGCCGCCTCAGGGCCTGGCCCTGCCGTTCGAGCAGGCCGGTGGCCACCGGCAGCAGGTAGTCACCGCGATAGCCGTTGGCCGGAAACACGAGCGTTTCGCCGCAGGCTTCGAGGTAACGAATCCAGACGCTGACAGCGAGGATGTCGACCTGCCGCCCCGCATCGTTGATGTAGTACTCGCGAAAAACCTTGTTGCCCGCGGCCTCGAGCACGCGCGCCAGCGCATCGCCGTAGGCGGCCTGCCGGCCATGACCGACATGCATCGGGCCGGTGGGATTGGCGGACACGAACTCCAGCAGGATCTTGCGCGACTGCTCGCCGGTGGCGACCCGGCCAAACTGATCGCCCTGGCGCAGTACCTCCGCCACCACCGACAAGGCCACTTCCTGGCGCAGGTGAAAGTTGATGAAGCCGGCGCCCGCAATCTCGGTCTTCGCAATCAACTTGTTAGCTGGCAGCGCGGCGATGATCGCGGCGGCGATTTCGCGCGGATTGCGGCCCGCTGCTTTTGCGAGGCGCAGGGCCACGTTCGATGCAAAATCACCGTGACTCGCAGCGCGCGGCCGTTCCAGCTGCACGACGCCCAGGTCGACGGGAGCGTGCAGCAGGGATCCTTCCAGGGAGCGCACTGCCGCAGTCAGCAGTTGCGCAAGTTCAGACTTCATGTGTGGCGGGATTTTAGCAAGCCGCGGCGTCCGGCGGCGGCGAGATGCCGGGCGATTTCAAAATGATTCCAGCGGATCGACATCGAGCGCGAACCGGACGCGGCGCGCCTCGGGCAGTGCCTCGACCTGCGGCACCCAGTGGCCCAGGAACTGTTGCAGCTGGCCGCGACTGACCGACTCCGCCAGCAGCTGGGCGTGGTAGCGGTCCGCGCGGCGCGCCATGCTGGCTGGCGCAGGGCCGTTCAAGCTAACAGCCTGCAGGCCGTGGCTGTCGCGGATGGCGCTGGCGGCCTGGCGGGCGGCGCGCAGGAAGTCGATGGCTAACGGCATGGTCGTTGCCGAGGCGCGCAGCGCCGCGAGGCGCAGGAACGGCGGCCAACGCGCGGCGCGCCGCTCCTCGAGCGCCACGGCGGCGAATCCGTCGTAGCCCTCGGTCAGCAATTTCTGCAGCATCGGGTGCTCCGGGTGCTCGGTCTGTATCAGCACTTCGCCGGGCCGCGAGCCACGGCCGGCGCGACCCGCGACCTGGATCAGGGCCTGGGCCAGCCTTTCCGCCGCGCGGTAGTCGATGCTGAACAGGCCCTGGTCGGCATTCAGCACCACCACCAGCGTCACCATCGGGAAGTCATGGCCCTTGGTGACCATCTGCGTGCCGACCAGCAGGCGAGCGTGTCCGGAACGCAGCTGCTCGTAGGCTTTTGTTAGGTCGTCCTGGTTGCGGACGATGTCCCGATCCAGCCGCACCAGCGGTGCTTTGGGAAACATCTCCGTCAGTGTTTCCTCGACCCGCTCGGTACCCTGGCCCACGGGCTTCACCGCGTAGCCGCATTGCGGGCATTGATGCAGCAGCGGGCGCTCGGCGCCGCAGTGATGGCAGCGCAGGCGATCATCCTGCCGATGGATGGTCAGGCGCGCATCGCATTGCGTGCAGGGGGCGATCCAGCCGCAGGCAGTGCACACCAGCGTTGGCGCGTATCCGCGGCGGTTCAGGTACACCAGTACCTGGCCATCGTTCTTGAGATGCCGGTCGATGGCTTCGATGGTCTGGCCCGCGAGGCGATTGTGCAGCGTCTGGCCACGCAGGTCGACCAGCTTCAGGACCGGAGGCAGCGCGTTGCCGGCGCGCCGCGGCAGTTCCAGCGTGTGATAACGCCCGGAGGCCGCGTTTTGCAGGCTTTCCAGCGATGGGGTCGCGGAACCTAACACGATAGGAATGCCGAGCTTCTGCGCGCGTACCAGCGCCAGGTCGCGCGCCGAGTAGCGGAATCCGCCCTGCTGCTGCTTGAACGAAGCGTCGTGCTCTTCGTCGATGACGATCAGGCCCAGTGCCGGCAGCGGCGCAAATACCGCGGACCGCGTTCCTAACACGATACGCGCCTGCCCGAGCAGGCAGCGACGCCAGCTGGCCAGGCGTTCGTTGTCGGTCAGCGCCGAGTGAAACACGGTCGGCGCTGCGCCAAAGCGTTGTTCGAACCGGCCGATCAGTTGCGGCGTCAGGGCAATCTCCGGCACCAGGATCAGCAACTGCTGGCCGCGCGCCAGCGTGGCGGCGGCGGCATGCAGGTAGACCTCTGTCTTGCCGCTGCCGGTGATGCCGCGCAGCAGGAAACTCTGGTAGCGACCCGCTGCGGCGTTGATTGCGCTGACGGCGCTCGATTGTTCGGGACTGAGCTCAGGGCCTGGCGCGACCGCGGGAGTCTCCTGCGCCGCAGCGTCCGCCGGCAGCGCCTCCAGCGATTCCGCCGACGCAATCCAGCCGCGCTTCAGCAGCGCGCGCGCCAGCGGCCGCCAGTCGCCAAGTTCCGCGGACAACGCGCTTTCGCTGGCGCCGCCCGCGGCCAGGCGAGCTAACAGTGCCTGCTGCCTCGGCGCACGCTTCGGCTCGCCGGCAGCCGCCGCGTCCGCGCCTGGCGGCGTCACCGTCCAGGTCTCGACGCGCCGCCGTACCGGCGCGCCCTCGCGCGCCATACCCGGGAGCGCGCCGAACAACACGTTGCCTAACGGGTGGTGGTAGTAATCCGACGCCCACTGCAGCAGATCAAGCAGGTCGGCGGAAAACACCGGTTCCGCGTCGAGGCATTGCAGGGCCGCACGCAGCTTGTCGCTCGGCACTGCGGATTCCCGGGCCAGGCCGACCAGCACACCGACCTGGCTGTGCCGTCCAAAAGGCACCCTGAGACGCAGACCGGGCCGCCAGTCCTGGCCTGCGGAATCCGGGGGTGGCAGGTAGTCGAACACCCGCCGCAGCGGGGTATCCAGTGCAACTTTGAGGACCAGGTCGGCGGCCGGGCCGCTGGCCGGCGGATTATGGTGTTTTTTGGCAGCGCTCGGCACTGGTAACTAATTGAAATATATGGGAAATAATTCTCTTGAAGCGGGTGTCAACCAGTGCCTGCGGCGGTCGTTACACTTCGCATGAACGCCTTTGTTACGCTCAATGTGGGTTATATCACGATGACTGCTGCAGGCGGCGACGCGGTTGTGACCGAAACACAGGCAAAAAAGCGGGCGCTTGAGCAGTTCCTCGCCGGCATCGAGCGCAAGGCGTTCAAGGTCGCGCAGCTGGCGCTGCGCAACGAGGATGACGCGCTCGACGCGGTGCAGGATGCGATGTTAGCTCTGGTGAAAAGCTACGCGGATCGCGATGGCAGCGAATGGAAGCCGCTCTTCTACCGCATCCTGGACAACAAGGTGCTCGACGTGCAGCGCCGCCGCACCGTGCGTGGCAGAATCATGGCGTTTCTGCCGGCCGGGCGCCGTGATGAAGAATATGACGAATCCAGCGATCTGTTAGCTCAGGCGCCGGATCACGCGCCACTGCCGGTCCGGCGCCTGGAAATGGACGAGGCCATCGGTGCGCTGGAAAACGCGCTGCGCGAATTGCCGGGACGGCAGCGCCAGGCTTTCATGCTGCGCAGCCTCGAGGGTCTCGACGTGGCGCAGACGGCCCTGGCCATGGGCTGTTCCGAGGGCAGCGTGAAAACGCATTATTTTCGCGCGTTGCAGACACTGCGCGCGCAGTTGGGGGAGTTCTGGTCATGACAACCGACAATGAATTCGAGCAGCGGGCGCGTCTGGCGCTGGAAGAGAGCGTTACGCGCCTCGATGGCGCGACCCGATCGCGGCTCACGCAGGCGCGCTTTCGCGCGCTGGAACAGCTCGACGCGTCCGGTGCGCAGGCCGGCAGCTGGTGGCGCCTTACCGGCCGCCGCGGCGTGTTAGCACCCGTGGGCGCCATGGCCGCGGTCGTTGCGCTTACCACGGTTCTCTGGGTCGGCCGGCCGGGCGCGGGTTTGCCGGGAGAAGCCGGCGCGGTTGCGGCGGGAGCTCCGGAAGACATGGAATTGCTGGCCGATGGCGACGCCCTGGCTGCGATGAGTGAAGAGGATCCGGAGTTCTATGAATGGGCGTTGGCTCAGGATTCCGCGGGTAATGCCGCGCAGGGGTCCTGAGGCCGGCCTTGTGACGAGCAACTCATGGAAACTGGCAATGTCGTTTTTGTTAGGCAGCGCGCTGTACTGCGCGGCCCCCGCACAGCAGCTGCGGGCGGCGGAACCCGCCGGCGCGAAACCTGCCGGCACAGCGCCGCAGCGACCGGCGCGGGCAGCGCCGCCGGCGGACGACGACCTGGATCTGCTCGAGTTTCTGGGCAGCATCGATGCGACGAACGAGGACCAGGATTGGCTGGAGTTCCTGAGGAACACCGACATCGGCAAGGTTGCCAGGGTGAAAACGCCGGCGAAGGCGCCGGAGGGCAAGGGAAAATGAAGACGTTGCGATCAAGACTTGGGTTGCTGGCGGCCTTGGCGGTATTGTTGTTAGCCATGCCGCTGGCGCATGCACAATCAGAAGGCGCGACGGTGCAATCCGTGCCCTGGGCCTCGCTCAGCGCGGAACAGCAACGCCTGTTAGGCCGGTTCGAAGCGAACTGGGACCAGATGCCGCCACGGCGTCAGCAGGCCCTGACTCGCGGCAGCGACCGCTTGCTGGCGATGACGCCCGAACAGCGCGAGCGGGCCCGCGAGCGCTTTGCGCGCTGGCGCGACATGGATGACGACCAGCGGCGCATGGTGCGTAACCGCTGGCAGCAGTTCGAAACGCTGACGCCGGACCAGCAGGATGCGGTGCGCGCGGGCTTCAAGCGTTT
>DAIQQI010000399.1:0-2807 GCA_036786925.1 Steroidobacteraceae bacterium | reverse complement strand
CGGTTTGTTAGCCCAGGGTCTCGCCAGGCGAATATCGATCGCCGGTCACGGACGGACCAGTGCGCGGTGACTGCCGTCATCCTGGTGATTGGGAAAGGGGTCTCGGCGCCGCGCACCCGGCCGTGAGCGGGAACCCGCCTTTGGCGGGCGATCGATCCTGAGTCCGGGCGAGACCCTGGGCTAACAAACCGCCGCGGCCGTCCTCTTATTTCCACGTCTCGAAAGAATTCCAGCGCATGCCCTTCGCCAGCTTTCCGGCCGTCGCCGTAAGCGCTTGTCCTACTTCGACTCCCCGAATCGATAGGTGAAGTCGACACCCCACTGCCGTCCCGGCGCCACGTAACCTAACACGTTGCCGGTGTTGAAGGGATCGTTGCGACCGTCGCTGGTCGAGGTGAACTGCACGCGATTCTGGAAGTAATCGGTATCGCCCAGATTCTTGCCATAGGCGCCGATCTCCCACGCGCCGCCAGCGCTGGCATAGCTCACGCGCGCATCGAACAGTGAGTACCCGGGTTCCGACATGCCCGCGGGGTTGGCCGGCAGGAAGTACACGCGGTCGCGATGCGACACCTGGCCTAACAACGATACCGTGCCGCCAGACGAAAGATCGATGTCGTACTGCACCGACAGCGAGCCCGCCGCTTCCGGCGCGTTGTTGAGGCGATTGCCGCTCGCGTCGATCAGGCGCGGCAGGCCGGCGCGGCCGACGCAGCGGGAATCGAGCGCCGCGTTGGTCGCATTGCAGGTGCCGTAAGGCGTTGTGAAGCTGTCATAGGTGGCGTCCAGCCAGCTGATATTCGCGGTGATTTCCAGATTTCGCGTCGGCTTGGCCTGCATTTCCAGCTCGACGCCGTTGATGGTCGCTGCCGCGGCGTTGGTCGTGAACGTGGTCGTGATATTGCCCAGCGACGCGAACACGGACACCTGCAGATCGGTGTAGTCGTACCTGAATACGGTTGCGTTGAATCGCAGTTTGCGATCGAACAGCTCGGTCTTGGCGCCGACCTCATAGCTCTTGACGAACTCCGGGTCGAACGGCGGGTTGATGACTGACAGGTCGTTGAAACCACCGGACTTGAAGCCCTTGCTGTAACTCAGATAGTAGAGACGGTTCTCGGCCGGCCGCCACTCGAGACCGAGACGCGGCGTCACTGCCGTCCAGCTGCGCGAGACATTGCGCGTGCCCGCCGCCGTCGCAGCCGGCGGTGACGTGGATGCGAACAGGCCGAGCAACTCGGTGTCCGGTATCAACGTCGTGCTGCGCAGCAGGTCGGACTTGGTTTCGTCGCTGTAGCGAATGCCGGCAGTCAGGCTAAGCTGATCGTTCAACTTGTAATTGACCTGGCCGAACACCGCCGTCGCGCGGCCGCTGCCGTCGGCGAAGAAGTCGAACGAACGCGGCGACAACACGGTCGGCGGCGTAAAGCCCGCGCGCACCAGACCGAGCGCACCGAACTTGTCTTCCTTGAACCAGTACGCGCCTATCAGCCAGTTGCCCCATTCATGGTCGCCGGCAAGCCGCAGCTCGGACGAATACTGCACGCTGTCGTAGATGAAGGTGGAACGCGTGATCTCGATTTCGGTGCCGTCGGTGTTGAACACGAAATCGCTGTCCCATTCGCGATAGCCGGAGACCGAACTCAGCGTGAGACTGTCGTTGATCTTCCAGTCGGCGGTCAGCGTGACGCCGCCGGTGCGCCAGTTGTGGAAGCTCGGCGTGTTGTTGCGGGTGACATGCGGGTCGCCGGTCGCAACGGCGCCAAAGCTTTGCGCCAGGCCGATGCTGTCGAGCGGGTAGATGCTGGTGTTGCCGTTCTTGAACTTGCTGTAGTCGGCGGCCAGGCTCGCGGTCAGTGCGTCATTGCCGTAACGCAGGATAGCGCGGGCCGCCTTGAGATCGTTATCGTCGATTTTGTTAGTGCCGCGCGGGTCGATGTCCCTGGTGTAGCCATTGTCATCGAGGCTGCGTACCGCAACGCGCGCCGAGAAGCCGCTGCCGCCTAACGGACCGGACAGCGCGCCCTTGAATTCGCGACGGCTGAAGCTGCCGGTGCCGAGGGTCGCATAGCCCCGCAGCGTATCGGTGGGTTGCGCGGAGATGATGTTGATGGCGCCGCCAGTCGCATTGCGCCCGTACAGCGTGCCCTGCGGTCCGCGCAGGATTTCCACGCGTTCGACATCGAGGAACTGCGTGAGTCCCATGTTGGCGCGGCCGGTGTAGATGCCATCGATATGGGTCGCAATGCTCTGGTCGACGCCGACGCTGAAAATGTTGCTGCCGATGCCGCGGATATAGATTTGCGACTCGCCGCCGGCTTCGCTGTAGACCAGCGACGGGTTGCGGGTCGCGATCGCGCTGGTGCTGTCGATGGCCAGCTTGCTGATCATTTCGCCGGTAATGGCCGAAACCGCGATCGGCGTGTCCTGGAGGTTCTCGGCGCGCTTCTGCGCGGTGACGATAATTTCCTCGAGAACCGCATCTCCCTGGCTATTCTGTGCGCCTGCCACCGGTACTGCAGCTGCGCCGAGCAATAGAAATGCCGAAGACAGTGCGAAAGAACTGGTTTTGTTGCTAATTTGAAACATCTGCGTATCCCCTGATCCCTGGACTAACGTCGATTCTCAAGCGAGTGCTGAGAACGGTCAAGTTATCAGCTCATGACAGCTCAACTGCTGGACAGATTACTGCGGCGCGCAAATCGGCTATGGTCCCGCCCTATTGCCCGGGTGCGGAAGCAATTGACACTCAGGGCGGTTTGTTAGCCCAGGGTCTCGCCAGGCGAATATCGATCGCCGGTCACGGA
>DAIQQI010000398.1:403-2808 GCA_036786925.1 Steroidobacteraceae bacterium | reverse complement strand
AGACGTGGTGACAGGCCTCAGGAACGCGCCGGCGCATTTCTGCAAACTGATGCGCGGCGAGAATTTCGGCAAGGCGCTGGTACGCCTGTGAAGGAATAACAACTATGAAAAGACGTTACCAAATACTGGGTGCGGTGTTCGCGTTTATCGCGGTCACGCTGCTCGTGTTCCTGCGCTATCTCAGTCACGACGGCGAGTGCCGCGCGCCCGAGCCGCTCGCGGCTAAAGCACCCACGATGAAAGCAATCGTGTATCGCTGCTACGGCGGTCCCGACGTCCTCAAGCTGGAAGACGTGGCCAAGCCCGCGGTGGCGGACGACCGGGTGCTCGTCAAGGTACGTGCCGCGGCCGTCAATCCGCTCGACTGGCATTACATGCGGGGCCTGCCCTACATCATGCGCGGGGACGTGGGCGTCGGCGCGCCCAATAACATCCGCATGGGCGTTGATTTCGCCGGCACCGTCGAAGCGGTCGGCAGGAACGTCAAGCGCTTCAAGGCCGGCGACGAAGTTTTCGGTGGCGCCACCGGTGCCTTCGGCGAGTATGTCAGCGTGCGCGAGGATCGCGCGATCGCGGTCAAGCCGCCTAACATCAGCTTCGAGCAGGCGGCGGGCGTCGGCATTGCCGGCGTCACCGCGCTGCAGGCGCTGCGCGACAAGGGTGCGCTGAAGCCAGGGCAAAAAGTCCTGATCAACGGTGCATCAGGCGGCGTCGGCACGTTTACCGTGCAGATCGCCAAGTCCATGGGTGCCGAGGTAACCGGCGTATGCAGCACCCGCAACGTGGACCTGGTGCGATCGCTCGGCGCCGATCACGTGGTCGATTACAAGCAGCAAAATTTCACCCAGCTCGCGACCCGGTATGACTTGATCATCGACAACATCGGCAATCACGACCTGTCGGATCTGCGACGGGTCCTGACGCCCAAAGGCATCGTAGTCATCGTGGGCGGTCCGAGCGACGGCAAATTCCTGGGACCGTTAGCCGGTGCGATCAAAGCAGGACTTTACTCGCTGTTTGTCAGCCAGGACTTCACTTTCATGCTGTCAAACCTGGATCAGAAGGACCTGCAGTTTCTCGGTGAACTCATGCAGGCCGGCAAACTGACGCCAGTCATCGACCACAGCTACCCGCTCGCCGAGACCGCCGCCGCCATCGGCTATGTGGAAGAGGGCCGCGCGCGCGGCAAAGTCATCGTCGCGGTGGCCCCGTAGTACGTCGCAATTCTTTGTCGTGTCAGGCGGCGTGGGTCCCTGGCGATGGCGTCGGAAAGCGCTCGCGCAGCACCCGCGCCAGAGCCCGGCAGGCATCGGTGGTCGTGAACATGCCGACCAGCTTGCCGTCTTTCGTGACCACCGCCGAGCCGATATGCCGCTCCGCCATGGTGGTCGCAACCTGGTCCAGCGGCGCGTCGGCTTCGACTACGTAAGGCTCGTCGCAGTAGACGTCACGGACTCGCAGCGAAGTCGCGGATGGCGACACGGCGCCGCCGCCCAGCGCCGTGCGCAGCTCGCGATCGCTCAGGATGCCGCAGATCTTTCCGGCGGACGTGACCGGCAGATGCCGAAACGCTCGGGCGTCCATCAGCGTGCGCGCCTCAGCGGCGGTCTGCTCCAGATCGATGGAGTAGGGGAACGGCGTCATCATCGCGATGACCTGGGGCATGTGTTTCATCAGGGGCCTGGCTCCTTGGTCAACTTCATCCAATGCGTTAGCTAGGCTAAGGCAAGGCGACGGTTCGCAAAATAGGTACAACCCGTCAACTGAGGGGGTGGCAATGGCAATTTGTGCTAAAGGTGCAGAACCGCTACCTGGAGAACTCCCATGATCCACGCCTCACGCCGCGAATTTGTCCAGGCCGGTGCCGCCGTCAGTTTGCTCGGCGCCGGTTTGACCGCCGCCGCTCAAGCTGCTGACACCAGCAGCGCGAATACCGCCTTCGGTTACCAGCACGCAGCAGTGCCGCTGCCGTTCGATGTCAAAGGTCTCAAGGGCATTTCCGAGAAACTGATCCAGTCGCACTGGGAAAACAATTACGGCGGTGCGGTGAAGGCGCTGAACACGGTGCGCGGGCGCCTGACCCAGGCGCTCACCGACGCTAACACGCCGCCCTATGTCTACAACGGCCTGAAGCGCGAGCAGTTGCTGCGCACCGGTTCAGTGGTATTGCATGAACTCTACTTCGCGAACCTGGGTGGCGATGGCAAGGCGGCGGGCGAGCTGCGCACGCGGATCGCGGCCTCGTTCGGCAGCTTCGATGCCTGGGAGAGCGAATTTCGCAAGATCGCGCTCGGGCTCGGCGGCGGTTCGGGCTGGGTGGTCCTCGGTTACAACCAGAAGCTCAGGCTGCTTAAAAATTACTGGCTTGCGGATCACGCCACCGCGCCAGCCTTTACCGCGCCGAT
>DAIQQI010000398.1:0-393 GCA_036786925.1 Steroidobacteraceae bacterium | reverse complement strand
ATATGTACGAGCACGCCTATCAGATGGACTACGGTGCCGCGGTCGCGCAAAGACTGGCTGACCGCTAGCCGCTGCGCGTTTGCCGGGCCAGTCGATTGCGCCTGCTGACTGGGTCCGGCAGCGAACTAGACCAATCGCGGCACCAGCCGGTAACGCACTCGCGACATATACTGTTTATAGACTGGGTCCGCGACCAGAAAGCGCTCTTCGGCCACGGCGCGCGCAAACTGCAATCCGCAATCGATTATCCACAGACCGACGTTCGGCACGCTTGGATTCGCGATAACGAAACCGAACATCCACAACAACTCTGATGCATAGAGCGGATGGCGGACGTAGCCGTACAACCCAGCGGTTTTCACGCCGCGATTGGCAGGCACGATTCCGAAACTT
>DAIQQI010000110.1:0-9320 GCA_036786925.1 Steroidobacteraceae bacterium | reverse complement strand
CGGCGGCAGCGCCAGCGTTCGTGGCACCGGCCAGTACGGCATGCGCGTCGCGGGCGCCGCGGCCCGTGACATGCTGGTGAGGGCCGCCGCCACTCGCTGGCAGGTCGCGGCCGGCGAATGCACGGTCGCGAAATCGATCGTCCAGCACACGCCTTCCGGCCGCAAGCTGGGTTTCGGCGAGCTGTCGGCGGACGCCGGCAAGCTCGACCCGCCGGCGAGGCCACCGCTCAAGTCCCCGCAGGCGTTCACGCTGATCGGTACGCCACAGCGCCGCCTTGATGTGCCGGGCAAGGTCGATGGCAGCGCCCGCTACGGCATCGATGCCTGGTTTCCGGGCATGCTGTTCGCAGCGGTGCGCGCGGCACCGGTGTTTGGCGCCAAGCTAACAAGTTGCGACAGCGCCGCGGCCGAAAAGATGCCCGGTGTGAAGAAAGTGTTGCGTTATGCGGACGCGGTAGCCGTGGTCGCCGACAGCAGCTTTCGCGCGCAGCGCGCGCTCGACAGCCTGCAGCCGCAGTTCGCCGCGGATGCCGGACACCTGCGCGTCAGCAGCGATTCCCTGCTGGCGCAGCGCGTGCAGGCAATCAGCGCCGGTCCCTTCAAGTCCGAGATTACAACCGGCGATGGCGGCAAGATATTTTCGGCCGCGGGGACCCAGCAGGTCAGCGCGCGCTACGAAGTGCCGTATCTGCACCATGCGACCATGGAGCCGATGAGTGCGACAGCGCGCTTCGAGGGCGGCAAGCTCGAGATCTGGACCAGCGTCCAGGATCCGCTGAATGCCGCCTATGTCGCCGCGGGAGAGCTCAAAATCGACAGCGACGATGTGATCTTGCACAACGGTCATGTCGGCGGCGGCTTCGGTCGGCGCCTGCCCGGTAATCATGATTATGTGCTGCAGGTGGTGCGCATCGCGCGCGACCTGGCGCCGGCGGCGGTGAAACTGGTCTGGAGTCGCGAAGAGGACACGACGCACGGCTATTACCGGCCGGCCGCCAGCGCCGAGTTGTCGGCGGTGCCCGGTCCAGGTGCCAGTCTGTTAGCCTGGCGAAACCGCAGTGCCGGTGCAGACGAGGCCTTTGCAGCGCGACCCGCCTATGCGGTCAGCAACCTTGCCATCGAGTTCGTTGACGCGCCCAGCCACGTGCGGACCGGCGCGTGGCGATCCGTGGGACATTCGCAGCACGGATTCTTCGTCGAGTCATTCATCGACGAGCTGGCCGCGCAGGCCAAGCGCGATCCCTACCAGTACCGTTACGACTTGTTAGCTGCGGAGCCGCGGGCGCGCGCCGTGCTGGCCAGGGCCGCTGAAATGTCCGGCTGGGGCAAGGCGCTGGAGCCGAACCGCGCGCGCGGCATCGCCATGGTGCCGAGCTTCGGCAGCTATGTGGCCGAAGTTGCCGAAATCGAAATCACCCGGGATGCGGCTGGCAAGGCCACCGGCCTGCGCGTCGTCAAAGTGTATGCGGCGGTTGACTGCGGGATCCTGGTAAATCCCATGACCGCCGAAGAGCAGATCCAGGGCGGCATCGTCATGGGCCTGTCGGCCGCGCTGGGCGAGGCAATCACCATCGACGCCGGCGCCGTGCGCGAGCAGAACTTCCACCAGTATTCGCTGCTGCGCATGCCGGATGCGCCGCAGATCGCGGTTGAATTCATCGCTTCGACCGAGCTGCCCGGAGGGCTCGGCGAGCCCGGCACGCCGCCGATCGCCGCGGCGGTGGCTAACGCCTGGTTTGCGGCGACCGGCCAGCGATTGCGGCAGTTGCCGCTATTGGCGGCGATCGCCGCCAGCTGACCCTCAGGCCGGCTGTTTCGCGGCCGGCAACGGCGCCGCGCCATTGTCGGGGTTTGCCAGTACCCGCGCGAACTTGGGCGTCAGCCAGCGCTCAAAGTCATCAATAATCGTGAAGACCGCGGGCACGACCACCAGTGTCAGCCCCGTGGAGGTAATCAGGCCGCCGATGACGGTGATCGCCATCGGGCGGTTGAAACTCGCATCGCCACCGAGGCCAATCGCGATCGGCAGCATGCCGGCAACCATCGCAACGGTGGTCATGATGATGGGGCGCGCGCGCTTGTGGCCGGCCTCCATCAGCGCCGTACGCCGGTCCTTGCCGGCACGCATTTCCTCGATGGCAAAGTCGACCAGCAGGATCGAGTTCTTGCCGACGATGCCCATCAGCATCAGGAAGCCGATCGCGACCGGCATCGAAAACGGCAGCCGCGCGATCATCAGCGCCAGCACCGCGCCGCCAATCGACAGCGGCAGTGCGGACAGAATCGTGATCGGCTGAAACACGCGCGCGAACAGCAAGACCATGACCGCAAACACCATCAGGATGCCCGCGCCCATCGCGAACGCGAAGGCGGTGAACATGTCATTGGCGATCTCGGACAAGCCGGTTTCCACCAGGCGTACGCCGTCGGGGAGATTCTTGAACACCGGCAGGGCCTTGACTTGCTTGTTAGCATCGCCCGACACCGCGCCCGCCTTGAGGCCCGATTCGATGTACATGCGGCGGCTCTGGTTGTAGCGGCGCACCGTGGCGGGGCCCTGGCCGAAGCTGATGTCTGCGACTGCTTTCAAGGGCACGTTGCCGCCGTTGGCGGTTGGCACCGGCAGGTTCTGCAGCGTATCCAGGTCCTGGCGGGTAAATTCCCGCAGGCTGACCCGGATTGGAATCTGCCGGCCCGCAACCGAAAACTTCGGCGCGTTCTGCGGCAGGTCGCCGAGCGTTGCAATGCGGATCGTCTGGCTGATGCTGGCGACGGAAACTCCGAGTTCCGCGGCGAGGTCGAGGTTGGGCCGGACCGTGATTTCGGGCCTCTGGTAGTCGCCGTTGATGCGCGGGTCATCGAGTGACGGGATGGTCTTCATCGCCTTGACGACTTCGTGCGCGGCGTATTCCACCTTGGCCGGATCGTCGCCGACGATATAGAGCGAAATGGCCTTGCCGCCACCGGGATTGAAGCCGCCGAAACTGACCTGGGCGTCGGCCACGGTGCGCAGCATCGGCGCCATCTTCTTTTCCCACTGGTCCTGCGATAGCTTGCGTTTGTTAGGTGGAACCAGCGTGACGTAGATGTCGCCCTTGCGCACTTCGTCACCACCGCCAATGGACTCCACGATGTCGCTGACTTCCGGTTGCTTGAGCAGCATGGCCGTGACTTCGCCGGACACGCGTGCCGTGTCATCAAGGCGCACGCCGGGCGGCAATTCGACCGTAACCTGCGAACTCGAGAAATCCCCGGCCGGCACCACGTCTTTCGGGATTATCACGACCAGGACGACGGATGCCGCAAAGAACGCGAGTGCTCCCAGGCAGGTCAGCCAGCGATGGCGCAGCGAGATCTGCAGCCAGCCAAGGTACTTGTCCATCAACGGGCCATCAGCCGTGCGGATGTTGTCGTGCGGCTTCAACGTGAATGCCGCGATCACGGGCGTGATCAGGCGCGCGACCAGCAGCGAGAAAAACACCGCTGCGGCAACCGTGAGACCAAACTGCTTGAAGTACTGCCCGGTGAATCCGCCCATGAAACTGACCGGCAGGAACACGACGATAATCGTCGCCGAGGTGGCCACCACGGCGAGGCCGATTTCATCGGCGGCGTCCATGGCGGCCTGGTAACCGGTCTTGCCCATGCGCATGTGGCGGACGATGTTTTCGATTTCGACAATGGCGTCGTCAACCAGCACGCCCGCGACCAACGACAGGCCTAACAAGGTGATGCCATTGAGCGTGAAGCCCATCCACTGCATGAAGAAGAACGTCGGGATGGCCGACAGCGGGATGGCGAGCGCCGAGATCAGCGTGGCGCGCATGTCGCGCAGGAACAGGAACACCACCGCGACCGCCAGGATTGCGCCTTCGATCATCGCGATCAGCGCGGACCGGTACGAGCGCTTGGTCTGTTCAACGGTTGTGAATACCAACTTGATGATGACGTCCGGGCGTTCGGCACGAATCTTGTCGAGTTCCGCACCGACGTCCTCCATGACCGTGACCTCGGACGAGCCGACCGATTTCAGTATTGCAATCGTGACCGCGGGGCGGCCGTTGAGACGCGACAGCGAGCGCAGTTCGGCGATGCCGTCGCGCACCTCGGCGATATCGTTCAGCCTTACCACGCGACCGCCCGCGAGCCGGATCTGGCGCTCGCCGAGTTCCAGCGCCGACTTCGCGCCGCCTAACACCCGGATCGCCTGCTCGCCGCCGCCGACCTGCAGCCGGCCGCCGGGTGCGTCGACGTTCATCTGGCGCAGCTGCTGGTTCACATCGACGGCCGTGATGCCGAACGACTGCATGCGCGTCGGGTCCAGTTCGACCCGGATCTCGCGATCGACGCCGCCGTTGCGACCCGCCTGGGCAACGCCGGGCAGGTTGGTGAGGCGCTTGGAAACCGTGTTGTCGACGAACCAGGACAGCTGTTCCTCGGTCATGGCCGTGGTGCTGATGGCAAAATAGGCGATCGCGCCGCCGTCGAATTCCTGGCGCTGCACGATCGGCTCGTTGATGCCCTCGGGCAATTCGGAACGGACCTTGGCAATGGCGTCGCGCGCATCGTTCATCGACTGGAAAACATCGGTGCCGATTTCGAACTGGATGTTGGTCAGCGACTGCCCTTCGATCGCACGAGAGACCAGACTTTTGACACCGGGCAAATTGGCCACGGCCGCTTCGATTTTCTGCGTGACCTGGGTTTCGATTTCGGTGGGCGCGGCGCCCGGCTGCGACACGACGATCGAAATCAGAGGAAAAGTGACATCCGGGTTGTTGTTGATCGGCAGCCGGATGAAGGACACGATGCCGACAAACAGGAACACCGCAAACATCACCAGCGGCAGCAGCGGATTCTTGATCGCCCATGCGGACATCTTGTTCATGGCTCAGGCCCCTTTGGCAACGCGCACTTTTTCGCCCGGACGCAGGAAGGCCGCTGCAACCGCAACGACCTGTTCAGTACCCTCGAGACCCGCCGCGATCACGACGCCGGTATTACGCGTGCCGGACACAGTCACGCCGCGCCGCGACACTTTGCCATCCGGGCCGACGATCAGCACGTAGTTGCCGTCGGGGTCGGTCTGGACCGCGGTTTGCGGCACGATCGGTGTGTTGTCCGTCGAGACCAGCACATTGGCCCGCGCAAATGCGCCCGGCCGCAGGTTCGGGTTGCGCGGCAGCGCGATGCGCACGGTGCCAAGGCGACTGCTTGGGTCGATGACCGCGCCTAACAGGCGCACCGTGCCGGCGATCTCTTCCCTGGCTCCTGTGACCCGCACCGACACTGCCTGGCCGACCGCCAGCAGGCCGACGTCGCCCTCGGAGACGCGGCCGCGCATCTCGATTTCGCCGCCGCGGCCGAGCCGGAACAGCGGCTCGCCGCCGGCCGACGCCGTCTGGCCGACCTCGGCATTGCGTGTCAGCACCACGCCATCGGCTGGCGCGCGAATTTCGCTGCGGCCCAGGCGCGCACGCGACTCGGCCAGCTGGGCTGCGGCCACTTTGACGCGCGCTGCGGCGTTAGCCGACTGTGCGCGCCGGCGTTCGATTTCTTCGGCGGACAAGGCACCGGTCGCGGCCACGCCCTGGGCGCGGCGGTAGTCCGCGGCTGCCAGGTCGGCCGACGTACTTGCTTCCTCCAGCGAGGCGGCGAGGCTCGCAACCTGGGGCGCGGCAATCGCATTGTTCAGCCGGGCCAGCACCTGGCCGCGCTTGACGCGATCGCCGACTTCCGCCAGCACTGCGACCACACGCAGGCCTTCGCCTTCGACGCTGATCGGCATTTCATCGCGCGCGCTGATCGTGCCCGTGACGTTGACCAGGGTCTCGACCTTGCTGCGGCCCGGTACGACCACCGTGACCAGCGGTAGCGTGAGGTCCTCGGCCCCCGGCGCCTGCGCCGGCTTCTTGCCGCAGGACAGCAGCATCAGCGCGCAGCCGACGCCAATGACCCAGCCCAGGCCACGCATACCGCGGGCGATGAATGTCGAACTGATCTGTTGCATGTTAAGAGCCCCGCGCGAGCGCGGGGCTGTTGTTCCGTTGTTGCGCGGTAGTTTAGCGGGTCGGCCGGGGTGCGTCCCGTCCAGTTAACGGCCAGGCAAGGTAGCGGGTGCGCTATCGGCCGAAGACTTGGGCAGAATGCCTTGTTATGCAGCCAGATTGCCGTTTGCCCCAGCCCCTTGTCACCCGTCGCGCCATGCTGGTGGGCCTGGCCGCGAGCACCGGCAGTCTGCAGTCATGTTCCCGCAACAACGATGAGGTAGTCATGCGTCCGGAAGGGATTCCATTGAGCAACTTCGACAAGAAGTCGACCGCCGAGCAGGTGGTCGCGGGCCTGGATCTCAAAGGCAAGACGGTCCTGATTACCGGCGCCACCTCGGGCCTGGGATTGGAAACCATGCGGGTGTTAGCGTCGCATGGCGCGCGGGTCCTCGCGACCGGTCGTACCCTGGAGAAGGCGCGGACTGCTTGCGCTTCCGTCGGCCCGGGCTGCGAGCCGTACGCGATGGAACTCGAAAGCATGGACTCGATTCGCGCCTGCGCCGGGCAGATCCGGGCGCTCGGCACTCCCATCGACGTATTGATGTGCAACGCCGGCATCATGGCCCTGCCGCAACTCGAGCAGGTCAACGGCCTCGAGAAGCAGTTCGCGGTCAATCATCTCGGGCACTTCCTGCTGGTGAACCTGTTGTTAGGTCAGGTGCAGGCGGCGCCGCAGGGGCGGGTGGTGGTCATGTCGAGCTCGGCGTACAAGTGGGCGCCGCCCGCTGGCATCGAATTCGACAATCTATCCGGCGCCCGCGACTATACGCCTAACAAGGCCTATGGGCAGTCGAAGACCGCGAACGGCTTGTTCTCCCTGCAGCTCGCCAAACGGCTGGCCGGCACGAATGCCACGTCCAATGCAGTGAACCCGGGGGCGGTGGATACCAACCTGCCACGGCACTACCCGGGCTGGCAGCGCGCCATCCTCGGTGCTATTTCCGGTTTCTTTCTAAAGCCGGTGGCGGTGGGTGCTGCCACGCAGTGTTACGTGGCGACGGCGCCGGCCCTGGCCAGGGTCAGCGGCCAGTATTTCGAAGACTGCAATCCGCTGCTGCCGGGCGGCCAGATGCAGAACGCCGCGCTGGCGGAAAAGCTCTGGCAGGTCTCAACCGAGCTGTGTGCGACGCATCTCGGCTAACAAGACAGTACAGGGTTTATTCGTAGCGCAGCGCTTCGATCGGGTCCAGCAACGACGCCTTGCGCGCGGGGTAAATCCCGAAGATGACGCCCACCAGGCCGCTGACCCCCAGCGCCAGCAACACGATGTCGGTGCGAATCGTCGTCGTCCAGCCGAAGCTTTTGGCGACCAGCGCAGCGGCGCCCCAGCCTAACAACACGCCGATGGCGCCGCCAATGATGGCGAGTACCAGGGCCTCGACCAGGAACTGCAGCAGGATATCGCCGGGCTGCGCGCCCACGGCCATGCGAATGCCGATCTCGCGGGTGCGCTCGGTGACCGAGACCAGCATGATGTTCATGACGCCGATACCACCGACCACCAGCGATACCAGCGCGATCGAGGACAGCAGCGCAGTCATCGTGCTCATCGCCGACGTCAGCGTCCCGGTCATTTCCGACATACTGATGACCGAGAAGTCGTTTTCCTGTTCGAGGTCGAGGCGATGGCGGGTGCGCAGCAGGCTCTCGATATCGCGCTTCGCATCGTCGATCAGGTCCGAGGACACGGCGCTGATATAGATCATGCCGGGAATGAATTTGCTCAGGCCGCCCTGCACACGGGTGGTGTAGGCCGAAATCGGGATGAATACCGCGTCGTCCTGGTCCTGGCCCATGCCGGCCTGGCCTTTCTTGTCCAGCACGCCGATCACGGTGTAGGGCGCATTGCGAATGCGGACGGTCTGGCCGACCGGATCGGCGCTGGCGCCGAACAGTTTTTCCGAGACCGTCTGGCCGATCAGAAGGTTCTTCGCGGCGCCGGCCTGGTCGGATGCCGTCAGTGCAGTGCCGCGCACGATCGCCCAGTTGCGAATCGCAAAGAAATCCGGCGTCACGCCATAGATCGTCGTGGTCCAGGTCGTGGTATCCGACACGACCTGGGACATGGTGCGCGCCTGCGGCGATGCGGCGCGCACCGTGGGCAGTTCGGTCTGGATGGCGCGCAGATCGTCCCAGGTCAGGGTTGGCTGCGACCCCATGCCGCCGCGCATGCCACCGCCAACACTGGAGCCCGACATCACCATCAGCACATTGGTGCCCGCGCCCTCGATCTGCGCGCGGACCCGGGTCTGCGCACCTTCGCCTATGGCCACCATGCAAATGACCGCGGCGACGCCGATGATGATGCCTAACGCCGTCAGCGCGGCGCGCATCTTGTTGCGGCCGAGGGCCTGCATGCCGACGCGCAGGGTTTCGCCAATGGAAATCATGTGAGTTTCTCCGGTTTGCGTTCATCGCGGATGATCTTGCCGTCGCGCAGCACCAGTTGGCGCCGCGCGAAATTGGCGATGTCCTGCTCGTGGGTCACCAGGACCACCGTGATGCCTTCCTTCACGCACAGCTCGGTCAGCAGGTTCATGATGTCAATGCTGGTCACCGTGTCGAGATTGCCGGTCGGCTCGTCCGCCAGGATCAGCGGCGGCCGCGACACGATCGCGCGCGCGATCGCCACGCGCTGCTGCTGGCCGCCGGACAGTTGCGACGGCAGGTGCCGGCTGCGATGCCCGAGACCGACGCGCTCGAGCGCCTCGGTGGAGCGGCGGTGGCGTTCGGCAGCCGGAACCTTGGCGTAAATCAGCGGCAGTTCGACATTGTCCATGGCCGCGGTGCGTGCCAGCAGATTGAAGCTCTGGAAAACGAAGCCGATGGTCTGGTTGCGCAGCTGCGCCAGTTCCACTCTGGTCAGCTTGGCGGCATCGCGGCCATTGAGCCGGAAGACTCCGCTGCTCGGGCGGTCCAGGCAGCCGATGATGTTCATCAGCGTCGACTTGCCGGAGCCGGAGGAGCCTGTGATCGCGACGAATTCACCTTGCTCGATTGTCAGGTCGACCTTGTCGAGCGCGGCAAATTCCGTATCACCCGAACGGTAGATTCGGGACACCTGCTGCAATTCAATCAGCGCCATGGCGAGGCTAACGGCCGGCCGCGCCGCCGCGGCTGCCACCGGTGGAGCTCTCGAGCCCGATAATGACCAGTTCGCTTTCCTTGAGGTTGCCCGCCGTGATTTCGGTTTGCGAGCCATCGGTGAGCCCCGACTGGATGTCGCGCCGCTCGGGTTTGCCATTGACCAGGACGTACACGACCGTCCCT
>DAIQQI010000005.1:15364-29872 GCA_036786925.1 Steroidobacteraceae bacterium | reverse complement strand
TGGCAAGACCGAACTGCACGCGGCGATCCTCGCGCGACCCGATGCACGCGTGGTGGTCGAGTACGAACCGCAGTCGCGCGTGGAAGGCGAGATTCAGCAGATGCCCGCGGATTTCCGCGTCACCGAGTTCTGTGAAGTGGTCTCCGGCGCCGCGCCAGGTCGCGTGAGCGACGCCGAGGTCACGATATTTGACTCCGTCGGCTTCGCGCTCGAGGATTTTTCGGCCCTCAATTACCTGCACCGCCTGCAGCGTGAGTGTCGCGCGGGACAGCAGACGGTTGATCTGATACCGACGCTGGACAATCCCAAGAACCTGTTCGCCGCATTGAGCCCGAGTCGCCCCATCGGCATCGCCGCGGCGGAACGTCTCGAAATCCGCGCGGTTGCGCCGTGAACGCGACCAAGACCAAGGCAGTCGCGCTAATTGGCGCAGCGACCGACATCGGCGCCGCGGACCGCGGCGCTTCGATGGGACCGGAAGCGTTGCGCGTCGCCGGGATCCAGCAGTCACTCGAGTCCCGTGGCTTCGTGGTCGTCGATCGCGGCAACCTGAGCGGACCCGGCAATCCCTCGGAACCGGCCTTCGCGGGCTACCGGCATCTGCCCGAGGTGCTCGAGTGGACCCAGAGCGTGCATGACGCTGTCAGCGCGGAGCTGGCCGAACGGAACCTGCCGATCCTGCTGGGCGGCGACCATTCACTCGCCATCGGTTCGATCAGCGCGGTGGCGCGCCACTGTCGCGAGCACAACCGCAAGTTGCGGGTGCTGTGGCTCGATGCGCACGCGGACTTCAATACCTCGGAGTTGTCGCCCAGCGGCAATCTGCACGGCATGCCGCTGGCCTGCCTGACCGGTTTTGGACCCGAGGCGCTGTGCAATATGAGCGGCAGCAAGGCTGCGCTGCGCCCGGAATGGGTTCGCATGTTAGGCATCCGGAGCGTTGACCCGGAAGAAAAGCGTTTCGTGCACGCGCAGGGCCTGGAAGTCTTCGACATGCGCTACGTCGACGAAAAAGGCATGCGCGCGACCATGGACCAGGCGCTGGCTGGTCTCGATGCCGACACGCACCTGCACGTCAGTTTCGATGTTGATTTCCTGGACCCCGAGATTGCGCCGGGCGTCGGCACCACGGTTCCCGGCGGGCCGACCTACCGGGAAGCCCAGCTTTGCATGGAAATGATTGCCGATACCGGCCGCCTCGCCTCGCTGGATATCGTCGAACTCAACCCCGCGCACGATATCCGCAACCGGACCGCGGCGCTGGCCGTCGACTTGGTGGAATCGTTGTTCGGCAAGAGCACGCTGGTGCGCGAGCGGCGGCGCAGCGACAGCCGGCCCGCAATCGCGGTGCGGTCGAAAGCAGCGGCGGCCGACCTCGCCTGAGCGACTACCGGGGTCCTCAGCGGAGGCGCGCGACCCCGTCGGCATGTGCTGCTGCCGCAACCGCCCGGGCAACATTGGCCGCCACGCGCGTATCGAATACGCTCGGGACGATATAGTCCGCCGTCAGGTCATCGCCGACCACCGCGGATATCGCCGCGGCCGCGGCCAGCTTCATGTTGTTCGTAATGCGCGAGGCCCGCACATCGAGCGCGCCGCGGAATACGCCCGGGAACACCAGCACGTTGTTGATCTGGTTCGGAAAGTCGCTGCGCCCGGTCGCGATGACGGCCGCGGTCTTGCGCGCGACGTCCGGGTGTACCTCGGGATTCGGATTCGCGAGCGCAAACACGATCGACTTCGCGGCCATCGACGCAACGACTGCCTCCGGCACCGTGCCCGCCGAGACGCCAATGAAAACGTCCGCTCCCGCCATCGCGGAATTCATCGAACCGCGCAGATTGTCCTTGTTAGTACGATTGGCGAGATCGGCCTTGACCGCGGTGAGGTCGTTGCGGCCGCGCGCGACAATTCCCTTGGAATCCGCCACCACGATGTCGCCGATACCGGCATTCAGCAGCATGTTAGTAATCGCTACCCCGGCGGCGCCGGCTCCCGAGACCACGGCGCGCAGGTCGCCCAGCTTGCGGCCCGTCAGGCGCGCCGCGTTCGTCAGCGCGGCCAGGACCACGACCGCCGTGCCGTGCTGATCATCATGAAAGACGGGGATGTCTAGCAGGCCCTGCAGGCGGGTCTCGATCTCGAAGCAGCGCGGCGCTGAGATGTCCTCGAGGATGATGCCGCCGAAGGCCGGCGCCATCCGCACCACCGTTGCGATGATTTCCTCCGTGTCCTGGGTGGCAAGACACATGGGCACGGCGTCGATGCCGCCGAACTCCTTGATCAACATCGACTTGCCTTCCATGACCGGAAGTGCCGCCAGCGGACCGATGTTGCCGAGGCCGAGGACGGCGGTTCCATCGGTTACGATCAGGATGGCGTTAGACTTCCAGGTGTAGTCGTAGGCGAGATGCGGATCGCGCGCGATGGCTTCGCAGATGGTGGCAACGCCCGGCGTGTAAGCCAGCGACAACGAGTCCTGGTCGCGCACCTTGATCGTGGGCCGCACCTCGATCTTGCCGCCCTTGTGGAACAGAAAAACCGGTTCATGGTCGCGGGAGCCCGCAGTCCCTTGCGTAGTGCCGGTCGGAGGCTTGGCGCTGCTCATGGTTCTACTGTAAATGAATTGCCGGCGCCGGACGAGTTACTGCGCCGGCTTCGCGCTGTCCACCCGCACTCGCAACTGCTGCGCGGCCTCAGCGGTCACCACACCGACGCCGGCATCGATGACGAGCTGCTCGCCGGGCTGCAACACGCGATTGACCTGTATCGTGCGTCCCTGCTCGACAATGCGCCCCGAGGCGTCAACACGCACGGGCGTAATGGCGACCGCGCTCAGTGCCACCGGCGAGCGATTCTGGATCACCGCGACCACCGCGCCCTGCTGGTTCAATTGCAGCGCCGTCGCGATGTATTTGCCGGGATTCTGCGGCACGTCGAGTATCGCGAATTCCGTCGCGGCCAGCTGGCCGAACTCTCCATTGGCGCCGGCGACCTGCTGGAACAGCTGCGCCGCGCGCTGCGTATTGCCCTGCTCCTTGGCGAGCATCCCCAGGTAATAAGCGGCTGGAGCGGTCGGCAGCAACTCCACGCTGCGGGTCAGCCATTGCTCGGCGCGCTGCCTGTTTCCCAGCTTGTACGACGCCACGCCGCCGCCGAGATACGGGCCGAAGTAGCCGGCATTGATCTGCATGGCCTGCTCGTAGTACGGCAGCGCCTGCTGCGGCTGTTTCTCGGCCATCGCCAGGTCGCCTAACAATTGCTGGAAACTCGCCTCGCGCGGCAGCATTCGCGCCGCTTCGCCCGCCAGGGCTTTGGCGCGCGCGAAGTCCTTCTTGGTTGCGGCCACCAGCGCCTCATCCGCCTTGTCATAGGCCGGCTTGACGGCTAACAAAGGCCTGAGGCGCGCCTGGTAGCGATCCGCGCCGAGATCCCCGCCCGCGCCGAGCGCCGCGAGCGACGCCTGGTTGCGCTCGACGCGCTCGGCCGACGGCGGATGCGACGCGAACAGGCCCTCGAGCCATCCCTGACTGGCGCGTCCTTCCTTCTGCGACAGCGCCAGGAATTTCTGCTGCAGGCTCACCGCGGCCGACGGATCGTAGCCGGCTGCGCGCATGTACTTCATGCCGTACTCGTCGGCCTCGAGCTCGGCGCCGCGGCCGTACTTCATCATGAAGGCCTGCGCGCCGAGGCCCGCGACCTGCACTCCGAGGTTGCCGACGTTAGGATTCACGTCGCTCATCGCCACGCCGATCTGCGCGGCCACCATGCCGACCTGCAGGAATGTGCCGCGTTCCTGGGCCTTGGCGCCATGCCGGGCCGCGGCATGGACGATTTCATGCGCGAGCACCGCCGCCAGTTCTCCCTCGTTCTCGAGGGTCGTCAGCAGGCCGCGATTCAGCGCGATCTTGCCGCCCGGCAGCGCCCAGGCGTTCGGCACGGAGCTGTTGAGCACCGCAAACTCGTACGGCAGCCGGCGATCGGACACCGCGGCGAGTTTCTGGCCGACTTCGCTGACGTAGGCTGTCAGCTCCGGCAGCAGCACGTAATCGCCGCCCTGGCTCTGGCGTGATGGCGCGTAGTTCTTTTGGCCAATCTGGATCTCGCCTTCCTGCGAGATCAACTGCAGTTCTTTCTTGCCGGTAACCGGGTTGACGCCGCAGCCATTGAGCGCGAGCGCCGCGATGGCGAGCAGCGCCAGCATTGAAGGTCGCATCGAACTAATCATGAAACTCTCCTGATAAGCGGGATGATAATATCCTTTCCGGCGATCGGCGAGCGGCTTCCAGGTGCGGCGGTTGCCGTTGCCACCGCCTGTATTGTTAGCTTGCTACGGCCTGACGGTCAGCAGGACTTTACCAACGTGCGTCGACCCTTCGAGGATCCGATGCGCCTCGGCCGCCGCGGACAGTGGCAGGCGCGCGTGCACCACCGGCACGATCCTGCCCTGCTCGATCAGCGGCCACACGTGTGCGCGCACGCTGGCCACGATCGCCGCCTTTTCAGCCCGTGACTGCGGCCGCAGCGCCGTGGCATGCACGGAAGCGCGCTTGCCGAGCAGCGTGCGCAGGTTGATCTCCGCCGTCACGCCGCCCTGCAGGCCGATGATCACCAGCCGGCCCTGCACGGCCAGCGCGTCCACATTCCGCGTCAGGTACGCCGCGCCCATGATGTCCAGAATCACGTCCGCACCGCGGCCCGCGCTCGCCTTGTGGATTTCCGCGACGAAGTCCTGCTGGCGATAATCGATCAGCACGTCGGCGCCGAGTTCGCGGCAACGCGCCAGTTTGTCGGGACTGCCAGCCGTCACCGCGACCCGCGCGCCGAAGGATTTCGCCAGCTGGATCGTCATCGTGCCGATGCCGCTCGCGCCGCCGTGGATCAGCAGCAGTTCGCCGCGCTTGAGGCCAGCTAACAAAAAGACATTGCTCCAGACGGTGCAAACAACTTCCGGCAGCGCCGCGGCATCCTGCAGCGAGACACCGCGCGGTATCGGCAGCAACTGCCCAACCGGCACCGCGACTTTTTCCGCATAGCCACCGCCTGACAACAGGGCACAGGCCTGATCGCCGATCGACCATCCGCTAACGCCGCTGCCGACGGCGCTGATCACGCCGCTCGCCTCGAGCCCTGGCCAGGGCGACGCGCCCTCCGGGGGTGGATACTGGCCCTGGCGTTGCAGCAGGTCGGCGCGATTCACAGCCGCCGCCGTAACTTCAAGGACGACTTCCTCCGGGCCCGCTTGCGGATCCGGCACGTCGGTGAGCTCCAGCACCTCGGGCCCGCCCGGAGATCTGATGACCATGGCTTTCATGCGGTGAACTCTACTCCCCAGCCCGCTCTTGCGCGCACTGCGGCAAGGTTCTAGTGTTCGCTGAACCCACTGGGGAAAACCAATGAACGACTCCGTTGCCGTCACCCGCCCGCTTGCCAGCTACGCCTCGGCCCTGCGTTATCGTGATCTGCCCCCCGAAGTGGTCGGCATCGCCAAGACCGCGGTGCTGAACATACTCGCGGCGGCCATCGGCGGCGCGCAGACGCGCATCGGTGGCCTGCACCTCAATCTCGCAAAACAGATCGGTGGTGGCATCCGTCAGTCGAGCTTGATTGGCGACGGTACCAAAGTCTCCCGGCCGATCGCCGCCTATGCCAACGGCAGTCTCGCGTTCGCGCTCGACTACGAGGACGTCTGCCAGTATGTGATTCATCCGGGACCGATCGTGGTGCCCGCGGCGCTGGCGGTGGCGGAATCGCTGCGCGCCAACGGCCGGCGCATGCTGACCAGCGTGGTCGCCGGCTATGAAGTCGGCACGCGCATCGGCTGGGCCATGCAGCCCTCGCCCGAGCGCGGCGCGCAGGTCTGGGGACAGCAATACACGCCGTTTGCATCCTGCGCGGCAATCGGCAATCTGTTAGGGCTCAAGCCGGTACAAATGGACGCGGCGTTCGGGGTCGCCGGCAGCTATGCGCCGGTGCCGTCAGCGTACAAATATTTCGGCATCGTGGAAGAAACCCGGCCGATGCGCGAGACCAAGCTCGGCTGGGGCTGGATGTCGATGGCGGGCACGATGGGCGCGCTGTCCGCGGCTGCGGGCTTTCGTGGCGGTCACGGCATTCTCGATGGGCGCGAAGGCTTCTGGATCATGGCCGGTTCCGATCGCTGCGACTTTCCGAAGATGCTGCAAGGCCTCGGCACCGAGTGGCTGATCCTCGGCACAGATTTCAAGCGGCATCCATCGATCGCGTGGAGCCACCCGCCGTTCGTCGCGCTGCAGAAGCTGATCGCCGCGCACCAGATCCAGCCCGCGCAGGTGGCCAAGGTGCGGGTCTGGAACGTCGGTGTCGCGCGCATCGCCGACCATCGTCCCGCGGGCGCGGTCGACGCGCAGTTCTCGCTGCCCTACGCGGTCGCGACGACGTTGTTAGGCCTGCCGCTGACGCCAGCACTGTACTCGGACAGGACGCTGCGCAGCGCCCGGGTGCGCGCCATGATCGATCGCATCGAGTGCCTCGCGGATCCGCAGATGGATCTCGACTGGTTCCAGAACAACATCATGCGTTCGCGCGTTGAAATCACGCTGACCGACGGCCGCAAACTGGAAGCCAGCGCCACCTTCCCCAATGACAAGCCTAAATACGGCCGCGAGCAGGTGATCGCCAAGCTGGTGGCGATGTCGGACGGCCTGCTCAGTGCGACACGCGTCGAGCAGATCGTCGCGACGGTGGACCGGCTCGAGAAACTTGCCGATGTCAGCGTGCTGGCGCGATTGCTAGTGCCTGTGAAGGCGCGCTCACGAAAGTGACGCCGCCAGTGCGCGATCCAGGTCTTCGCGCAGGTCGTCGATGTGCTCGAGTCCGATCGACAGACGCACCATGTCCTCGGAGACGCCCGCCTTCGCCAGCTCTTCGGGTGACAGTTGGCGGTGCGTGGTCGACGCCGGGTGGGTCGCGAGCGATCGCGCATCGCCGATATTGACCAGGCGAATGATCAACTGCAGCGCATCGAGGAATTTCTCGCCGGACTTGCGCCCGCCCTTGATACCGAAGGTGAGAATGCCGGAGGCCTTGCCGCGCATGTACTTGCGCACCAGCGCATGCGATGCATGGTCCGGCAGGCCCGCGTAATTGACCCAGCTGACATTCTTGTGGGCGCGCAGGTATTCGGCGACCGCCTGCGTGTTGTCGCAGATGCGATCCATGCGCACCGCCAGCGTCTCGATGCCCTGTAGAATCAGGAACGAGTTGAACGGCGACAGGGCCGCACCCATGTTGCGAAGCGGGACGACGCGCGCACGGCCGATGTAGGCCGCCGGACCTAACGCCTCGGTGTAGACCACACCATGATAGGAGACATCGGGTTCATTCAGGCGCCGGAAGCGCGCCTTGTGTTCAGCCCAGGGAAACTTGCCCGAATCCACGATTGCGCCGCCAATGCTGTTGCCATGACCGCCCAAATACTTGGTCAGGGAATGCACGACGATATCCGCACCAAAATCGAACGGCCGGCACAGGTACGGCGTGGGCACGGTGTTGTCGACGATCAGCGGCACGCCGGCCCGGTGCGCAATTTCGGCGAGCGCGCCGATATCGGTGACGTTACCTAACGGGTTGCCGATCGACTCGCAGAACACCGCCTTGGTCCTGTCATCGATCAGCCTGGCAAAGCTCTCCGGCCGCGTTGCGTCGGCAAAACGCACGTTGATGCCGAATTGCGGCAAGGTGTGCGCGAACAGGTTGTAGGTGCCGCCGTACAGGGCGCTCGCGCTGACAATATTGTCGCCGGCTTCGGTGATGGTCTGGATCGCATAGGTCACCGCCGCGCTGCCCGAGGCCAGACCTAACGCACCGACGCCGCCTTCGAGCAAAGCGAGCCGCTTCTCGAGCACATCGGTGGTCGGATTCATGATGCGGGTATAGATATTGCCCTGCACCTTGAGGTCAAAAAGATCGGCGCCGTGCTGCGCGCTGTCGAAGGCGTAAGACGTGGTCTGATAGATGGGTACCGCCACCGCCTTGGTGGTTGGATCCGGCGTATAGCCACCGTGGACAGCAATCGTTTCGGCGCGCATGGAGATACTCGAGGGTGACAAAGGGACCGCGAGCTTAGCAGCCGGAGCGGCGCGGCCCACATGCCATCCGGTTATAAGCACATTCCTTTAGACTTGAATGCCGTACCGGAAGACCCGACCCAGGAACTGCCCAAGTGTTTGGAATCACGCCCTCCGCGAGGCTGCGCCCCTCGCCCTACTACGAATCCACGCTCGTCGACGGCGTGTGCGCCTTCACCACCTACAACCACATGCTGATGCCGACCAGTTTCGGCCAGCCGGAGGCGGAATACTGGCGGATCATCAACGGTGTCTCGATGTGGGATGTGGCCTGCGAGCGGCAAGTGCAGCTCAAGGGGCCGGACGCCGGCAAACTGGCGCAGATTCTCGCGCCGCGTGATTTGTCCCGGATGAGCGTCGGCCAGGGCAAGTACGTGCCGCTCTGCAACCACGACGGCGTTCTCATCAACGATCCCATTGCGCTGAAACTCGCGGACGATCTCTACTGGCTCTCGATCGCCGACAGCAACATCTGGTTCTGGGCCCGCGCCATTGCCGCGGAGCGCGGCTTGCGGGTCGAGGTCAGCGAGCCCGATGTCTCGCCGCTCGCAGTGCAGGGGCCAAAGGCGGAAACCGTGGTCGCGTCGATCTGTGGCGACTGGGTCCGTGGCCTGAAGTATTTCTGGTTCCGCGAGACTCACATCAACGGCATTCCAGTCGTGGTTGCGCGCTCGGGCTGGTCGAAACAGGGTGGCTTTGAGATCTATCTGCGCGACGGCAAGCGCGGCGCAGAACTGTGGAACATCGTCAAGGATGCGGGCAAGTCCTACGACATCGGGCCGGGAAATCCGAATTGGTGCGAGCGGGTGGAAAGCGGCCTGATTTCCTATGGCGGCGACACCGACGGCCAGACCAACCCGTTCGAAGTGCGCATGGAAAAATATGTCGACCTGCACGTGCCCGATGACGTCGTCGGGATCCAGGCGTTGCGCCGCATCGCCGCCGCGGGACCGAAACGCCATTCACTCGGTGTAAATCTCGACACCAAAGATCCCATCGCCTTCGGTTTCAAGTGGAATGCGATCCACCAGGGCGGCGTCCGGGTTGGCGATCTGACGACGGCAACCTGGTCCTACCGGCTGAAGAAAAACATTGGTTTTGCGCTGATCGCGCGCTCCTGCAAGATCGGCGATCGGGTTGATATTCAGCGCGCTGACGGCGTCATTGCCGGCACGTTGACCGACCTGCCGTTCATTGCGCCCGCCTAGCCCGGGAGTCGCACGATGCCGACGCAGCTAACAGAACCGGCTCCGTGGGACTTGCCGTCCCCGCACGTGATCACGTTTGGGGTCGATGCCCGCGACATCGACGCCTATCAGCACGTCAACAACGCGGTGTACCTGGTGTGGCTCGACCAGGTGGCGTGGTCGCATTCGGCCGAGCTGGGCTTGCCGATCGAGCGTTGCGTGTCCCTCGGATATGGCATGGCGGTAACGCGGACCGTCATCTGCTACCTGCGGGCGGCGCTGGCGGATGATCAGATCGAAGCGGCCACGTGGCTGATCCCCGGCAACGGCCGCCTGCGCGTTGCGCGCCGCTTTCAGATAAGGCGCGCGAGCGACCACGAAACACTGGTGCGCGCGGAAATTGACTATGCCTGCATCGAGCTGAAGTCGGGGCGGCCCGCGCGCTGGCCCGCGGAGTTCCGCGAGCGTTACGTGGTGCGCGCGGACGTCGCGTCGCTGTTATCCGGCCTGCCTGGCCTGTAGCCAACGGTCAGGTGCCCACGTCCTGTGCAGCCGCACCCAAGGCTCGCTTGGGCGATCGAGCGCGTTCGGCAACCGGTACTGGTGTTCGACTGATGCTGACCCCGTCGGCTGAGAATTCGAAATCGGCTAACGCGATCGCCTCCTGCAGCGGAACGGGCTTGGAAATAACGTAGCCCTGTACCTCGTCGCAACCGATGCGCTTGAGGAGTCTTGATATTTCGGTTGATTCCACGCCTTCCGCGACAACGCGGATACCCAGACCGTGCGCCATGCCGACGATGGCGGTGACCAACGCGACACCTTCGGGGGAGTCGTTGAGGTCGCGGATAAAACGCGCGTCGATCTTGACACTGTCGATGGGCAATTGCTTCAAATAGCTCAGCGACGAGTACCCGGTACCGAAATCATCGAGCGCGATATGCACGCCGAGTCGTCTGAGCTCGCGCAAGATCTTCGCCGCCGTCGCCATGTCGCTGATAAACGCGGTTTCGGTGATTTCCAGAGTAATCAACCGCGAATCAACCTCGGCAGCACGCAGAATCGCCCCGACGCGTTCGGAAAACCCCGCCGACATGACTTGCACCGCTGACACGTTGACGGCGATACGGCGCGCCATGCCGCTTACGCTCTGCCAATTGCGCGCATGAACGCATGCCATGTGCAGCACCCAGTCGCCGATTGGGCCGATTAGCCCGCAAGCCTCGGCAACGGGGATGAACCGATCAGGCGCGACATCGTTGCCATCGCCATCGGTCCAGCGCAGCAGCGCCTCGAGACTTCCGACCCTGCCGGTTTCAAGACTGACCAGCGGCTGGTACACCAGCCGGAATTCGCCGCGTTCGAGCGCGCGGCGCAGCCCGCTTTCAATGCGCATGAGCTGCTGCAGGTTGTCTGTCATTGACGGTTGGTAGAACGCGTATCTTTCGCCATGGCGCATGGCGCGAGTAATGCGCTGCGCCTGCTCGGCGCAATGCATCAACGTATCGAAGTCCTCGCCGTCCACCGGCGCGACGCTGATGCCTGTCGAGCAGCTCATGAACACCTCGACGCCACCAACGTTCAACGGCTCCGTCACCACTTTAATGAGGCGCTGGACCACCCTGCCGATCGCGTTGATGTCGGAAACGTCAGGCAACAGCACGCCGATTTCGGTAAGGCCGAGCGGCGCGACACTTGGCAGCGCCTGCTGTTTGCCGACGGTTGCCTTGGATCCAAGAATGAGCGCCAGCGTATCGCTGCGGCGTAACATGGCCGACACGCGCGACTGGATTTCGGACAGCGCCTGCCGCGTCAGTTGCCCTGAAGTCTCCAATTGCACGCGCATCAGTGCAGCGGTCCATGAGTGGCGTGCCGCAAGCGCCAGTGACTGGCTGACAAGCTCGCCAAACGCGTCGTGCGGCGACGAACCCAGCACGCGATTGGTCGCCGTCTGGTCGGTGCCAGGGCGCGGACCGCGCCAGGTGCCGTTGATGTCCTGCGGCATGCGGCGTCGGATGCTTGTGTCAGCGCGGAGGTCACGCTGCATGTCCTCCCGCCAGCGTTCGAGTCGATTGCGTCCGTTATTCTTGGCGGCGTAGAGCGCGATGTCGGCGCGTTCGATCAGAGCACCGCTGAGTTCATCCTGCGGCAGCTGTGTCGCCAGGCCGGCACTGACCGTCAAATTGAGGCTGCGGGTGAACTTGGCGGCGGCGCCCTGAATGATGGTTTTACGAATCCGCTCGACGTTGGCCGCAACCTCATCGACCGACAGGCCGGAGAAGACAACGCAGTACTCTTCACCGCCGTAACGGCAGACCAGGTCCGATTCCCGGACTGTCAACCGGATAGTTTCGGCGACAAAAGCAATGACACGGTCGCCGGTTCCATGGCCGAACTTGTCATTGACCTTCTTGAAGTGATCGATATCCACCATTGCGCAATGCAAGCGTTCTCCGGCGGCGCGAGCCCGGGCGAACGCGGCGTCGAACGCCTCGAAAAATGCGCGCCGGTTCAGGCATCCGGTGAGCGGGTCGCGCGTCGCAAGGTATTGCAGTTCGGCGTTATGCCGTTCAACTGACTCGCGCGACGACTCGAGTTCAGCGAGCGCCCGCTGCAATTCGTGGTTGCGCTGCTGCAGTTCCGTCATGTCAGAGAAGCTCGCCAGCACGCCGCGCGCAACGCCCTTCGGATCCAGAACCGGTGTCGCATTGACGCTGAGGCTGCGGATCGAATCATCCGCGGCGCGGAGTTCCAGCGTCTGGTCGATCGCGGGAAGTCCCAGTCGCAGCGCCTGTACCCAGGGCAGTTCCGCCGGCGCCCCGCCGGTCTCGGACGACCGCCAGTTTATGCCCTGCGCTTTTTTGCCGACTAACAGATCCGAGTCTACGCCAAGCATCGAGCCGAAAGCGCGGTTTGCGAGCAGGATGTTCTGCTCTTCGTCCATGATGATGATGCCTTCAACCAGCGTGTCCATCGCCAGGCGGACTCGCTCGGGAATCACGGCGTTAGGATCCAGCGTTTTCAGCGCACGACGCAGCACCAGGAAGAATCCAATCGTGCCACCGATCCCAACGAACAACAGCAGCGCCGTGATGCCGCCACGGCTCAGGGACAATTCCCACGGCGATGGCAGCACCCGGAAACGCACTTCCAGCGAACCTTCCTCCTGGCCGCCCGCGTAAAGTGGCACGCGCACAAACTCGGCGGTCGAGCGCCCGCCCGGGATCTTGCGCCAGTTGCGCTCATGGTCTCCGGATTCGATCAGGATATCACCGGCCGCGTCGCGCAATCCCACCGACAACACCTCGGCATTGCGTTCCACGACCGTGTCCAGTACCTCTGCCGTGGCCTCCACGTCGCGAAGCATGACCGGCGATGACAGTTGCACCGTCAGGGCCTCCACGGTTTTCTTGCGGTAGGCCAAGGCGTCCTGCTGCGCATCGGGTATGACGCGCAGGGAGTATGCGCACAGCACGAGGGCAAGCGTAATGCCGATCATCGAGATGGTGATCCGCAATACAGGTGAATCGATGCGCCGCATAAATCAGTGCCTTGGTGACTGTGTGAGCGAAGGATCGGGACGCAGAATCCGCGCAACGGCTTTCTCGCCGACATCGTCGATCGTGACGGGACCCTTGTCCTTGCGGCGTTCGCGACGCCGCCCGATGATGGGAATCGGATCGAATGTCGACCAGGCAGGCAGCGCGGACAGCAACGAAGCCAGGAGCGCGCCGCCGCGCAACAACCAGGCAACGACGCCCGCGGTAACCGCGACGCTTGAGCCGATCACGACCTGTGCGACCTGACGATTGCCGCTCGCCATGTCGTTTTCAAGGTCGGAAAACGCCTCGCCGAAAACGCTGATCGAACGGCGCAGATCATCGCTGGTACCGTTCTCGGCGAGCGAGCGCAGCAAGCCGAAAACCAGCCGGCCGTTTGCGCCGAGCAATTGATCGATCGCGAATTTTGCCGCGAATTCGCCAGACTCGGCCCACTGCCGCACGTCGGCCAGGCGCTCGCGCTCGATGTCCCGGATGAAATTTGCCAGGTCACTGGCCGCCATGACCGTTGGCGGCCGCACCGCCTCCGGCTCGCCGGCTAACAATGACGCGTCCGGCGCGCCGCCGGTCGCAGCCGTTCCCGCTGCGGCTGCGGCAGCTGCGCCCGTGCCCGTATCGGCGGCCCGTGGTGGTGCGCTGGCCGGCGAATTCGCCTGCGGAGCTGGCGCCGCGCCGGGGATGTTTGAAAACGGATCTGATTCCGGCTGCGTAATGGCAACGGCAATGCTGACCTGCGCTGTCGCGGTGAGTCCGCCCGCGTCGGCGACGGTATAGGTGAAACTGTCGGCGCCGACAAATCCAGCAGCCGGCGTATAGAGGAAGTCCCCGGATGCGGTGCGCAACAGCGTACCGCTGGTCGGAGCCGACACGCTGATAACCCGCAGCGTATCGCCATCGACATCGGAGTCGTTCGCGAGCAAGGTGGTCTCAGTGACCACGATCGCCTGCCCGGCGGCGGTCACAATCTGATCGGTCACCGCCGTGGGATTTTCATTGACGTTGGTCACTGCGATCCGCAGCAGTTGTGTCGCCGCGCCGCCCTGACCATCAGCAGCCTGCAGTACTACCTCGTACACATTGTCACGATCCAAGTCGGCAGCTGATTCAAAATTCGGCGCCGCCACAAAAGTCAACACGCCGGTAACGCTGTCGATCTGGAATCGGGCGGCATCGGCGCCGCCGGCGATCGAGTACTGAATCGCATCGCCTTCGATGTCCGTAGCGGTCACGGTGCTGACAGCGCTGGTGTTTTCCGCAACACTGGCGAGCGCCGTCGAGCCCCCGCCGTTGGAAGTTATGACTGGCGCATCATTGACCGGCGTGATATCGAGCGTTGCGCTGCCCGCCACGCTGCCGCCGTTGCCATCGCTGACGGTGTAGCTGAAGCTCACCGCGGTGTCATCGTTGAGCGCCGGCGTGTAGGTCCAGGTGCCGTTGCCGTTGTCGACCAGCGTGCCCGCGCCCGCGCTGATCGCAAGGCCCGTGACCGTGAGCAGGTCGCCTTCCACATCGCTGGCGTTAGCTAACAACTGCGCCTGAGTGATCAGCCGCGGCCCGCTGTCCTCTGCGATCGGCGCGAGTGTGACCGGCGTCGTCACCGGCGCATCATTCACCGCGGTGTAACTGATGGTGGCGGCCAGGGTGTTAGAGTTC
>DAIQQI010000005.1:0-15264 GCA_036786925.1 Steroidobacteraceae bacterium | reverse complement strand
CCCCCTCGCTCACCGCGAGCGTCGCACTCGTCAGCAGCGGCGCATCATTCACCGCGGTGTAACTGATGGTGGCGGCCAGGGTGTTAGAGTTCGCGGCGCCATCGTTGACCGTGACACTGAACGCCGGGGCCACCTCATCGCCGTTGTCGACGAACTGCACCAGGCCGCCCGCCAACTCAGCGCTCGTGAAGCTCGTGATCGGCGTGCCCGGGGCGCCGCTCAACTGGAAGTACCCGCCGGCGATGCCGCTGAGTGTGTAGGTGAAGCTCGCGCTGTCCGGATCGGTGATGCCGAAGTTCGCCGGGCTCAGCAGGACCGTCGCCCCCTCGCTCACCGCGAGCGTCGCACTCGTCAGCAGCGGCGCATCATTCACCGCCGTAACGGTGATGTTGCGGGTCACCGTGTTGCTGTCCACGGTCCCGTCATTGACGATGAAGCCCACCGTACGCACAGACGTACTCGGGTTGTCGCTGCTGTTACGGTACGTCACCGTGCGGAGTGCCGCCTCGTAATTAGCCTGCGTATCGCTTCCAGTCAGCGTCAAAGTGCCGGTGGCCGTATCCCAGCTGCCGGTGATGTTGGCCGTGTTGGCGAAAGCCAGTACGTCCTGTCCGTTTTGGTAGTTGGTCGTGATTCGCACGGTGGCTGAGACCACGTTGGCGTTGTCCACGTCGTTGAGCGTGATGGTGTCGGTGATGGTCGTGGCAGCCGCGTTTTCGGTGTAACCGAGCGCCGTGCCTTCGATTCCGGCCAGCACCGGCGCGTCGTTGACGGCGTTGACAGTGACGCTCGAACTCGCCGTGGCAGTGCTGAACGCGGTCGAGCCGCCGTTCCCACCGGTCAGCGTGATCTGTACGTTATCGAACAGCAGGCTGTTTTGTGTCGGGTTGACAACGCCGTTCACCACGTAGAAGCGGATCCGAGTGTTCGATGCGATATAGGCCGTGATGTCGACGCTCAGTGTTCCAACGCCCGTGTTAGTGGTTGCGTTGAAAGTCGCACCGGCCAGCGGCGTGTACGTCGCGCCGCCGTCGCTCGATGCCTCGATGCGAAACGCTGCCGAGCCGCCCAGCGAGTTGTCGTAGGCCAAAGACAACGTCGCAGTCTGGGCGCCACTCAGGTCGGCCTCGCGGTACAAGTAGTTGCCGTTGTCATGGACCGTCGCTTGCAGCTGGTTGCTGGTCACTGCGAACCAGCCACCCGAAGCGCCGCCGCCATTGGTGTCATTCTCGACCCAGTCGCCCGACCAGTTCAGGCTGCCGTTGTTGTTGCTGTAGGAGACGACGCTGAACGTGTCGAGCAGGTTGCCTGCCGTCCCCAGCGTATCGGCTGTGCTGCCCGCCACGCCGCTGGTCTGGTCCCAGGCCCTGAAGGTGATGCCGCCCGCGACTGTGCCGTTCCAGTTGGCGTTCGGTACGAAGCGCACATAGGTCGTGGCGTCGGCCGCCAGCAGCCGCGCTGCCGAAGCGCTGGGCGCGCCGAAATCGATCCACAGGCCGCCGCTGTTGAGCGAGTACTGCCAGGTGCCGTTCGTGTTGTCGACCGCGGTGACCGCAATTCCGGTCTGCGCGGCAGGGTCCACGTCGCCCGTCATGCCGGCGATCAGGACCGAGACCAACGTGCCGGGGTCGGTGGCCGGGTCCTCGTTGATCGTGGCGAGGTTGTTAGCACCGGTCAGCGTCGGCGCGGTGTTCGAGGCCGTCACGATGATCGACGCATTGGCCGTCGCCGCGCTGAAGGCTGTGGTGCCGCCGCTCGCGGTGACGTCGGCCGTGCTGCCGGCCACGCCGCTGGTCCGGTCCCAGGCCTGGTAAGTCAGACCGTTGATGACGGTGCCACTCCAGTTGGCCGTGGGCACAAAGCGCACGTAGGTGGACAGGTCTGCGGTGAGCAACCGCGCAGCGGCGGTGCCCGGTGTGCCGAAGTCGTTCCAGGTCAAGCCACCGTTGGTCGAGTACTGCCACGTGCCGTTGCTGTTGTCGACCGCGGTGACGGCTATGCCTTGCAGGGCGCCGCTGTCCACGTCGGTCACATGGCTGGCGATCAGGTCGGCGACCAGCGTGCCCGGGTTGCTCACCGGGTTGCGGTTGATCGAGCCGACGTTGTTAGTGCCCAAGAGCACCGGCGCATCGTTAATCGGATTGACGGTAATGGTCGCGGTGGCGATGTTCGAGTCCGCGTTGCCGTCGTTAACCAGGTAGGTGAACGAATCCGTCCCCGCGAAATCCGTGTTAGGCGTGTAGGTAAACGTGCCGTCGGCGTTGAAAGTCAGGGCCCCGTTCGACGTACTCGTAACGAGTGTCGCCTGGAGCGAATTGCCGTTCGCGGCCGTGTCGTTACCCAGCACACCGGCATTCGCAGGCGCGCTCTGTGCGACGCCGTGCGTGATGAACGCGCTCGTCATCGCAAGGTAATCCGCGCGGATCCATGCGGCGCTGCGGCCGGTCGCGGCAATTCTGGCTTCGTCGATCAAGCCGGCGTAATAGGAGCTCGAGCCATCGTCTTCGCTGCCCAGCGCCGCGTTGGTCGAATTGCCAGCGCTGGCCGGACCCGTGAGGCTGAGGCCATTGGTCGTGGTTGCCTGGGCGACACCGTTTACATAGATGGTGATCGTATTCGCGGCGTAATCGATCACTCCGACTACATATGACCAGGTGCCGGCAGCAACCGCGGTCGTCGTTGTGTCAAGTCGCGCCGTCGGCATCGAGTCGGGTCCGCGGGCGAAAACTTCCACCAGCCCGTTGTTGAGCCGCAAACCTACGCGTGAGTTCGTTGTCGTTGTCAGGCCGTTGTCAATCGACAGGCTGACAATATTGGGCGTGCCGGCCACCGAGGTCGGATTGATCCATGCCGACACCGTCACCTGGTTGACGCCGTTGGCGAATCCCCTGCTGGCCCCCAGGTCGACGTAGTCGTTAGCACCGTCGAAGCTCTCCGCGCCGCCGACCTGCCCACTGGCAGGCGCCACGCCGTTCATCAGCGTGCCGGAAAAACCATTCGGCGAGGAGTCGAGTTCGGTCGTGCCGCCCGTCTGGCCGAGGTGATATACGGCTGTGTAGTCATTGCCTGTCCAAACCGCTGCCGGGTTCTGGCCGGCCGGCGCGCCCGCATTGCCGTAATACATCCAGATGGAATCCGCGCCGGAGGTGTCCACTTGTGGCACTTTCACCCACACGTACGAGTCTCCGGATTCATTCCAGCGCTCTATTTCATAGGCGAGCGGCGTGCCGTCGGCGTCGAAGAAACGCAAATCAGCACCGTTGTCCTGGGTGCGGGTGTAATCGATGTTGCCGCTGTTGAGTACGATGAGAACCGGATAGTCCGTCAGGGCTTGTGCACCCACGAACGCGTTACCGGAAAACGTCAGCTGCTGACGGTCGGTCCAGGCCGTGTTCCACCAATTGACTGCGAGCGGATTGTCCTCGTTGACGCTGTAGCTGTCATTGACCGCGACTGGTGCTGTGCCTGCGATCACGCTCTGCGTGGCGCCGAACTCGGACGTGTTATTGCTGGTGTTAGTCGACGTGGCTGTGATCGAGTCGCCGACGGACAGTCCACTGACGGTGAGCGCTCCACTGAAATTGCCGCTGGCATCGGCCGTCAGGTAACCGAGGAACGTCTGACCCTCGCCGTTAGCCGAACGGAAAATCTCCACCCGCGCGTAGGCGAACGCACTTTGCCCCGCCGCGCTACCGACGTAGCCGCTGACCGTCAGTGAGGTGCCGCTCAGGGCGGCATTGGTGAACACCGGCGCGTCCATGTCAGCGTTAGGCAAGGCGTTATTCAGGGCGCCGTCATTCGCGGTCACGCCGTCGCCGGTCGCCCCCGCGACACTGCGCGGATCCCGATCGATACCCAATCCGGCGTTGTTGTAAATCGAATTTTCGCTGATTGTGTTTTGCGACACCACGCCGCCGGTCGATGCCAGCAGCACACCGGGCCCGGAGTTCGCGCCGCCATCGCCCAGCGTGTCGGTGATCACGTTGCGCCGGATCACGTTGTCGTACGAGCCGCCGGCTATGGCCAGTCCCGCGGTCTGGCCGCGTTCCAACGTGTTGTTCTCGATCAGGTTATTGTGCGCGCCGTACCAGAGTTCGACGTCCTGCCCGTTGTACGCGAACAGCGTCGGCCCGCCATGCTGCGCGTCGTGCACGTAGTTGCCGCGTACGACTGCATTGACGCCCTGGACATTGACCAGGCTTGCCGACGTGTGCACGAAACCGGAGAAGGCAACCTCGTTGCCCGTGAAATTGACCGGCTCCATATTGCCGGCGGCGAGGCCGGCCAACTGCACGGCGTCCCAGTTAACGTCGGCAATGAAATTCTGCGTGATGTTGGCGGCGCCATTGGCCTGCAGCGCCACGTCAGCGCGCGTCGCGAGTCCGGGATCGCTGCCATCCGCCCGCGGACCTAACACCGTGCGCGTGATCGTGGCCGCGCCGCTGGCCAGAACGTTTGACTGCACTAACACCGCCCGGCCGGCGCCGGCCGACTGGGCGCCATAGATGGCCAGGTCCTGTATGGCTGCATTCGCCGCGCCGACGCGAATACCGTACTGCTGGCCCGCGGCATTCAATTCGAACTCAGGCCGCGCGGTGGCGGTCAGCGGCAGGTTGTCGACGCCGACCGTGCGGCTGGTGTTGACATTGCCGGGATTGTTGACCTCGCTGAGATCGGTCGTGCCATCGAGGAAACTGAACGCGGTGCCGTCGACGATCGTTCCCGCGTCGCTGATCGTCGGCAGGCTGGCCCCGCTCAAGGTCACTGTCCACCAGCTGCTGCCGACCCCGCTGGAGTTCGTCGGCACGACCGGCACGAAGCGCAGCGCCTGCCCACCGGCGAGCGCATTCGCGTTCTGCAGCGACTGGCGGAACGAGCCCTGGATACTGCGCCCCGCGCCGGGATCGTCGTCCGATGCATCGGTGCCCTGGTCCCGGACGCCGGTCACCACGTTGAAACTGAAGGCGGCATCGAGCCCGGTCACGCTGGCGCCCGCGACAACGACGCGTGTCACGTGCTCGGCGGTCGCCAGGCTGGTCGCATTGTCGGAAACATCGCCACGGCGGCCCCCGAACGCGGCTCCCGAACCCACCAGCGTGCGCGTCCCGCCGCTGCCGTCCGCGGCCAGCGTGCCCGCGACGCCGTAGGTCTGCTCGGCCCACACGTCACTCTGCGCGAATCCACCGTTCAGCCCGACGCTGGGCGTGACGGTACGCGAGTCGACCACGACCCAGTTCACACCGTCCGACGCGTAGAAAGAGTAGCGGCCGGTGACATCGGTCACCGTGGTGCTAACAAGCACATCGTCTACGCCGTCGGCCTGTCCGTCGCCGCCGTCCTGATAGAGTCGTACGGTCACGCCGGCGCGGCCGACGCCGTCGTCGACAACGCTCCCGTTCGCGTTGACATCCTCGTAGATCGTGCCTTCGAGCCGCTGTCCGGCCGGCAGGTCCTGCGAAAACTCGGAGGTTACAAGTAACAACTGATCCGTGGCGGTGGCGGTGATAATCTCGCCAGTCACGACCGCAGCGCTGAGTACGACGCTGAAGCTGACATTGCCGCTGGCGTCCGTGGTTACATCGGTGTATCCGAGGTAGCGCTGTCCCTGCCCGTAACCCGATGCATCGCCGGCGGCGCTGGCGAAAAACTCGATTCGATAGCCCCGCACCAATGCAAGACTGTCGTAGGTCCCGGAAATCGTGACTTGCGTCGGGCTGTTGATGGTGACGCTGGTCAGCACCGGGAAGTTCTTCAGCGCATTGGCGCCTGCGTCGACGTCGCCGGCGTCGTTCAGGGTCACATAGGGAGCGGTCCCGCGCGCCGGCGAGTCGGCCGCGCTCAGAAGATCGATGCCGATGCCAGCGCCCCCGGCACCGTTCGCAAAAATTGAGTTGCGGCTGAACACGCCGCCGCTGACGCCGCTCGCGACCAGCACGCCAGTGCCCACATTGCCGGTGATGACGTTCTGTTCGATCAGGCCACCGGTGCCGCCGCTGATGCGGATGCCTGCGGTTTGATTGCCGCCGGACCCGTTGTTAGCAATCGTGTTATTGCGGATGACGTCGCTGCCGACCGCTGCCAGGAGTTCTATGCCCTGGGCGACCTG
The DNA here is from genome assembly GCA_036786925.1 of Steroidobacteraceae bacterium. Classification (GTDB taxonomy): domain Bacteria; phylum Pseudomonadota; class Gammaproteobacteria; order Steroidobacterales; family Steroidobacteraceae; genus UBA964. The sequence goes on along the minus strand of DAIQQI010000005.1, from coordinate 9,158 downwards.
CCCGGTGACCAGGTTGCCGGTGATCGTATGGTTCGCGCCCCCGTCGATGCCGATGCCGGGGATAAAGGTCATCACGCCGAGCCCGCCACCGCGGATCTCGTTGTCGGTGATGGTCAGGTCCGTGGAGCTGCCGTAGGCCCAGATGCCCTGGCCGGTGGCGAAGCCGATCAGGTTGTCGCGAACGGTGCCGTTAGCGACGTTATCAAAGATGATGTTCGCGCCGTCGGTGCGCGGGCCTGCGCCCGGATCCGTGAACGACGCTGCGCTGGCGCCGATCACATTGTTCTCGATCAGCGTACCGGAGGTGCCGGACCCGACGTGGATGTCGGCGAAACCGTTGTTCCAGTTGCCGCCGCCGAAGCCATAGATTGCAAGGTTGCGAATGGTGGCGTTATTCGCTGCAACATCCAGCCCGTTGGCGATATTTGCTGCGCCACTATTGTCGTAGATCTCGAGTTCGGGCCTGTTGACCCTGCCGAGCGACAGCGCGCTCGTGCCCACGGTACCGCCGGTGCCCAACTGCCCGGAATTGCTGTCGACCAGCGTACTGCCGTCCGTGCGGCTGTAGGCCGTGCCGTCAATCGTCGTCGCTGCGTCCCGGATCCCGGGCAGCACAGTGGTGACGCCGATACTCCACCAGTTGCCGCCGCCGCCGGAGGCGTTGCTCGGCGTCGCGGGAACGAACCGCATCGTGTTAGCTCCGCTGATGGCATTCGCATTCTGGATGAACTGCCGCAGCGAGCCCTGGATCCAACGATTGTTCGCGCCATCGTCGTCCGCGCTGTCACCACCGCGGACGGTCGTCACCACGTTGAAGCTGAAGGCGCTGTCGACATTCGATTGGCTGGCACCCGCGAGCGTGACCCGCGTGACATGTTCGGCGCCCGCCAGCGACGCGGCATTGTCGCTGACGCCGCCGCGGCGGCCGCCGAATGCGACGCCGGCCGCTCCGAGAATGCCAGTACCGCCCGCGCCGTCGGCGGACAGCGCGCCGGCTGCACCATAGGTCTGCTCGGCCCAGACATCGCCCTGGTTGAAAGAAGCATTGAAGGCGGCACTGGGCGCCACGGTCCTCGAATCTACAACGACCCAGTAGGTACCACCGAGCAGGTTACTGGTCTGGTAGTGACCCGCGCCGTCGGTCACCACGGTTTCAACGAAGACGTCATCCACGCCATCGGCAAGCCCGTCGCCGCCGTCACGATAGACGTTCACGCTGACCGCGCCCGCGCCGCTCGCATCCGCGAGGTTGCCGTCGCCGTTCGCCTCCACCAGGACGTTGCCCTGGATGCTGAAACCCGCGCTGGCCGCCACGTTCTGCGAGAATTCAGATGTCCCGCCATAGACGCCAGACAGATCCGGCGTGGCGGTTGCGGACACGAAGTTTCCGATCGCGACCGATACGCCGGTCAACGTGGCGTTGATTACCGCGTTGCCGCTGCCGTCGGTCGTGACCATTGCGAAGCCGAGGAAAGTCTGGCCCTCTCCATGGCTGCTCGGATCGGCGGCACTGGATGCGAAGAATTCGATGCGCAACGTGGTGTTTGCGCTGCTGTTGATCGTGCCGGTGACCGTGAGCTGCGTGCCATCGGTGCGCGCCACCGTGAGCAACGGGAAATTCTGCAGACTGTTAGGCCCGGTGTCGGGGTCGTCGGAATCGTTGGCGGTAACGCCATCGCCGGTGCCGAGCTCGATGCCAAGCGCCGCGTTGCCGTAGATCCGGTTGCCCATGATGGCATTGCCGACGGTCGAGTTGTCGCGAACCTCGATGCCGTTGATGTCGTTGCCGAATATCAGATTGCCGTCATTGGGACCCACGCCACCGATAATGTTGCCGGTCGCATCATTTGGCGCATCTTCGTTGATGTCGATGCCATCGCGGCTATTGCCGACGTCCAGCGTGCCGGTGTAATCCGTGCCTATATAGTTGCCCTGCACGACATTGTTGTCGCTGCCGTCGATCTCGATGCCGTCGCTGCCGTTGCCGGAGATGACGTTGCGCGCACCGATACTCGCACCGCCGATGATGTTGCCGCCGCCGCGATTGATGTCGATGCCTTCCTGGTCGTTGCCGCGGTCGAGCGTGCCCCCGGCGTCGGTGCCGATGTAATTGCCCAGGACCTGGTTGGCACTGGCATCGACTAACACGATGCCCGAATACAGGTTCCCGGAGATCACGTTCCGGTCGGCGGCGGTGAGACCGCCGATTACGTTGTTATTGGACTCGACGCGAATGCCGCCGAGGTAGGAGGTATTCGACACGTTGTTAGCTGCGACCGTAGTGCCGTCCGCGCCCAGGCCGACAAAGTTGCCGGCGATGGTATTGCCGGCGCTTTGCACCAGGATGCCGCTCTGGTCGAAATTCCCGATGGCCAGGCCGCGAATCGTGCTGCCGGCGCTGCCCGCCGCGAGGACGATGCCGTTCGCGACGCCGGCGCCGGCGCCATCCAGCACGATCGCCGGACTGCTGCCGTTAGCCGGGAAACTGTCGTCGGTCGTCGCGTCGATGGTGACCGCGTCGGTGATGGTCAGCGCCGACGCGAGGTTGATCGTATGCACGCCTGTGCCGGGAATCGCGAATGTAATGCTGTCCGCGACGCCCACCGAGGCGTTCGCCTGTGCGAGGGCATCCCGCAGCGAGCCCGCGCCGGAATCGTTGGTGTTGGTGACGGTGTACGTGGCCAGCGTTCCCGTCCACGACGCCTGCGCAGCGGCATCGACGACCACGCCGGTTTCGATGGCGCCGGTAGTGGCTTCCAGGTTCCAGTTGGCGCTGCCGGCGTCGCGTCCCGTGCGATCGATGCTCGCCGCAATGTCGGCGCCCGTCAGCTGCGCAAGCGTCTGCATCGCCAGCTCACCGGCCGCCCCCGCGCCGAAACTGCAGCCGTAGATCAGGATGTCGGCGTCGGGCGTGAGGCTCTGGCCGATCTGTGCCAGCGCCCGCGCATACTCCGTGCTGATGGACTCTTGAGTCAGGAAGGCCGAGCCGAGATGCAACTCGGCCGTGTTGCCTTCGCCGATCAGGTGGATGGCGTCGATGCCGGTGCGGCCCTGCAGCGTGTTAGCAATCTGGGTGATGCCATCCTGGCTGGGATCGATGATGACGATCTCCGCAGCCGGATTGATGCCGTCCACCAGTTGCTGGTAGTTCTCGACCCGCGCATCGATGAAGACGATTTCCTGGCGTTGGTCGGCGATTGCCTGCGAGGCCGGCGCGACTTCGTAGCTCGCGGCGGATTGATCAACCAGCGTCTCGTAGAAAAATTCCTGCGGCTGATGCTGCAGCGGCAGACCCGGCGCAATATCGGCGGACAACAGTATCCTGGGCTCGAGTTCCTCCAGCCGGAACCGGTCCGCCGCCGGCCGTGGCGCGCCGCCGGCGCCCGGATCAACCGGGCGGCGCTTGCGACGCTTGAAGAAACCGAACATAGCTCGCTATCCGGTCAGCGCGCCTGGGCAACAGTACCGCGCCGCGCCGTGTCAGGCGCCACAGTCGGCAATGCTGCAGCGCGTCCGCGGCGCTCGCGCAATCCGGGCGACGCAAGGCGCGGCGTGGGCCGTCCCTGAGGCGCTAGCGGCACGTTTTCGGCCGCCGTTTCACCGGGCTGGAGGAACCGCACCGAGCAGCGCAGGCCGCTCGGCAGCGAGTAGTCCGAGTTTGCTAACAATACCCGCGCCCGGAAGGTGCCGCTGGCGGCGTCCGCCACCCGATCGACGACTGCGACCGAACCGACGTAATACCCGGTCAATGGCGCCTCGGGAACGATGACCGCTTTCTGGCCGACTTTGACCGCGCCGAATGCCGCGACCGGCATGATGGCTTCGGCACGCAAGGTCTGGATCTCGGCGATGCGCAGGATCGGCCGATCCTCCGCGGATTCGCCCGGCGACAGGTAACGATGCACGACGACACCCCGGACCGGGCTGCGCACCACATGGCGATTGAGGACTTCCTGCGCCTGGCGCGCTTCGAGCTGCGCCAGGCGCTGGTTCTCGCGCGCCTGTTGCGCCTGCAGTTCGCGCAAGCGCGCCGAAGTCTTGGTCTCGTCGAACTGGTCGCCCGATACGGCACTCTGGTTGTACAGGGTTCCGACGCGTTCGCTGCGCCGCGCAGCAAATTCGGCGTTCAGTTGATCGGCGCGAACCTGTGCGTTAGCAGCGGCGCGCGCGCGCGCGAGGTCCATCGCCGCTTGTTCGACACTCGAGTCGAAACGCGCCACAATCTGGCCTTCTTCAACCGTATCGCCGCGATCGACCAGTACCTGCGACAGCACGCCGCGCACCGAACTGCTCAGGTCTACGACCCGATTGGGCTCGAGCAGGCAGTCCGTGGCGGCGGCGTCGCCGGCCAGTGACCGTGCCGCCGGTAGCGCCAGGAGCGCAGCTGCAGTAAACCGCAGCGTCAGGTTTCGTGATTTCATCTTCATGGTCACTCCATCATTCCAGTAAACGAAAGCGCATCGCCGATGCGACGATCCTCAACAAGGGCGCGGCGGCGCTGCTGCGCCGCACTCGCCTGCAACTTCCAGCGCAGCCAGCGCAGCAACCCCGACACGAGTAAATTACCGACCGCAGACTTTCCTGCCACGCGCCCGGCCAGCGCGGCACGCAGCCAGGCCGGCGCGTGCAGGCGGATCAGCGCGTCCTCGAGCGACAGCACGAAAACGTGGCTGCCCGGGTCACCCTGACGACCCGCGCGACCGATCAGCTGCCGGTCAAAGCGCCGGGACTCGTTGAATTCCGTTGCGATCACGTGCAACCCGCCTAACACTCCGACGCCGCCGCCAAGCTTGATGTCGGTGCCGCGGCCGGCCATGTTGGTCGCCACCGTGACGTGGCCTGCCTGACCGGCCATGGCAATGACCGCGGCCTCAGCCTGGTCGTTGCGCGCGTTGAGCACGGCATGCGGCACCGCTGCCGCCGCCAGCTCGCGGCTGAGTTCCTCCGACGCGACGACCGTACGGGTCGCGAGCAGCACCGGTCGTTTCGCCCAGTACATGTCGCGGCAGCGCGCGATGATGTGCTCGCGCTGCTGACGCAGCGTTGCGTAGACGAAAACGCCATCGGCGGTGTTTGCGTTGGGCCGGTGCCGCGGCACCTCGAGCATCCGCAGCCCATACACGCGCCATAGTTCCGCGGCGACTTCGCGCGCCGTGCCGGTTGTCGCGCCCAGCCGGTGGTAACGGCCGAACAGGCGCTGATAGGTGATGCGCGCAATGGTTTCCCTGCCGCCCGAGATCACGCGGCTCTCCTTGGCTTCCACCAACTGGTGCAAACCCAACTCCCAGGAACGGTCCGGCAACACGCGACCGGTGTTAGCATCGACAATCTGTATGCCGTCGTCGCGCACCAGGTAATGCTCGTCGCGTCGCAGCAGATGCAGCGCGACCAGCGCCTGCCTCACGAGTTCCTCGCGGCGCCGCATGGCCAGCCAGAATTCGCCAAGCGACGCTGCGCGAACATCGATCGCAACCCGGCCGGCGGCAGTCAGGACGACACGCCGCTCGGCGTCCTGGCACGCGAAGTGCTCGCCTTGCGCCAGTTGCCGCGCGAGATCCAGCGCGGTACGGAATACCTCCGGCGGATACATCGGAGCACATTCGCGCGACAGGATCAGCGGAGTGCGGCATTCATCGATCAGCACGCTGTCGGCTTCATCGACGATGCCGAACTCGAGACCTGCTAACAACGGATCGGCGGCGCCGGTCAGCCGGTCGATTTCCCGGTGCAGTGGACCGCGGCGCTGCCCCATCGACACCCGGTCACGCAGGTAATCGAATGCCAGGGTCTTGTTGCTGCAATAGACGACATCAGCGCGCCAGGCCGCGACGCGCGCAGCGTGCGCCCGTATCAACGGTGTTATGCCGGCGACGCGCAGGCCAAGGGCGCCATACAGCGGCGCGAGTTCGCGCGCATCGCGCTCGGCAAGGTAATCGTTGATGGTGATCACGTGGGTACGCATGTGCGCTAACGCGGCGGTTGCGGCTGCGAGCGCGACTGCCAGCGTCTTGCCCTCGCCCGTCGCCATCTCGGCCAGCATTCCGTGCAATATCGCCCAACCGCCCTGCACCTGGCACGGATAAGGCCGCTGACCAAGACTGCGTTGCGCCGCCTCGCTGATCACTGCGAAGGAACGCGCGCACAAAGCGTCGGTCAGGCCCTGCATGGAGAATTGCCGCCGCAGGCCGAGCACCTCGCCTGCCAGTGACTCGTCACTGGCCGCGGCCAGGGCACCCGACAATGCTTCGACCTGCGCGACGAATTGCTGGCTACGCCGCAACGCGCGCCGTTGCGTCCAGAACGGCGTCGCCAGGGTTCGCCAGAACTGACGGTCCCGCGATGCGTGCTGGTCATCGGCGCGCTCCGGGTAGCGTCCGAGCCATGGCACCGGCAACGTGGCGGCATTATGCATTGAGCCGCCTCAGGAACAGCTGGCGTGCGGCGCGATAGACGCGCAGCGCCAGTGCTTCATTGCCGTAACTGAAACGCACATACGCCCGACCACCCAGGCGCTGCAAGGGGCTGTCAAGCGCGAGCTCGACGCGAAATATCGGTGCAAGGCTGCGAATTCCGCTCGGATCATCCGGCGCCACGGCAATCGTCCCTCCGGCTAACGTGCCGAGTGCCGCGCTCGGCAACTCAAACCCGCCCGCCGGTGTCAGGCGCGCAATACGCGCAATGTGCACGCCCGACGGATCCTCCGACAGACGCACCTGAACATTGCGTATCCGGGTCTTCAGCAGGCCGATGTCATCCTGATCCACGACCGCGATGACGGTGCCGTGGGTAGCCGCCACCACATAGCCGATCACATCGCCCTGATGGAAATAGCGCCCCGGCACGTCTTCGGGCCGCGCAACGAGGAACAAGCCGTCGGTCGGACTGATGAGTGTCAGAGCGGCGCCGCGCTTTTGTGCAACTTCAAGGTTAGTCTTGGCCCGCTGCAGTTGCGCCAGCATGGTGCCGGCGTCCACCGTATCGGTGGCTCGGGCTGCGAGATAGCGCGCGTCGGCGGCGCGGAACTCCGCCTCGGCCCCCGCGAGCCTGACGTCCACGTTAGGATCGTCCAGCGCCGCCAGCGGCTGCCCGGCTCGCACCGTCGTGCCCGGCTTGCTGAGCCATTGCTGCAGCGTGCCATCGGTCCCCGCGCGCACTTCGCCGTACTCCGGCAGCCACACGATGCCTTCGGCACGGGACGTGAGCGGCACCGGGGCGACACCCAGTCCGATGACCAGCAAGCCGACTGCCGCTGCGCGCAACATGACACTGCGGCGCGCGGCCTGCACGGTGGGTTCGTCGACCAGCCTGCGCATGGCGCGCAGCGCCGGGTAGAGCAATTGCGCCGCGACGCTCCAGAGTCCGACGACGACAGCTAACGTTTTCGACCAGGAGGCGATCAGCAGCACGATGGCGGCAAGGACCACCAGCCGGCAGGCGAAGGCCGCAGGCGCATACAGGCTCAGCCAGCGCCGCTCACCGCTCGCATCGCTGACACTGCGGGCATCCTCGAGTCCCAGTACCCAGCGGCGGAACAGGTAACCGATGTGTGCGTTGGCGCGTTGCGCGAGATTCGGTATCTCGAGGAAATCGCTCAGTACGTGGTAACCGTCGTAGCGCAGCAGCGGATTGCCGTTGACCAGCAAAGTCGAAACGCCGGCGATCAGCATGACCTTGTAGGCCGTGGCGCGCAGCAGACCAGGTTCGATTCCCGCCCAGACGATCATGGCCACGGCCGCGATGAACGCTTCCGCCAGGATGCCGGCTGCGCCGACGAACATGCGCGCACGCTTGTCAGGAAATGCCGCGGACGCCGACGCATCGACGTAGGGCACGGGCAGGAAAACCAGCCACATCAGCCCGATTTCATGTACCTCGGCGCCACGCGCCTTGACAGCGTAGGCGTGGGCCAGCTCGTGCACCGCCTTGATAGCCGGGTAGATGAGCAGCGCGATCGCGACCGAACCCGGCGCGAGCGTCAGGTCCGCCCAGCTGCGGCCGAGCTCCTGCCAGTGCAGGCCGCAGAGGACCAGGCCCCAGGCCACAACCAGGAACCAGGTGCCGAGACCCCAGGCCCCTAACAAATGGCGTACGAACGGCATGGTTTTGGTAAGAAAAGCGTCCGGATCGAAAAGCCGCGTGCGGATTGCCAGCGGGTTGGCAAAACGCGCCAGCCAGTCGCGCGACTGCCGGCCGCGCAGGCGCTGCAGCAGTTCGCGCACATCCGGCGCCATGTCGATGCTGAGCGCGTCCGCCTGATGCAGTTGCGCGAGCAGGCGCACGATTTCATCCTGCGTCGGCATGTCTTCGTCGCCACGGCCCGCCAGCTCCCAGATTTCCGCGACTGTGCGCACGCCGTCCATGAGTGCGATCACGCGCTCAGCCGCGACGGAAAAACGGAACATGCGGCCGCTGGCAGGATCCTGGATGATGTACCAGGTCTCGCCACGGTAAACATGACGGCCGACCCTGAGATGCGAGCGCAGCGCCGGCCGTAATGCGGCGACACGGTACCAGTGAATGCTGTGCATCGACTCGCTCACGACCCTAACTCCACAGACCTAACGACCAGAATTTCAGGCTGAGCCAGTCAAATACGTCATGCGTCCAGAGCCACACCAGGCGCGCGTGGCCGACCTCGAACTTGGCAACGCCCTGCATGCCCGGCCGCAAGGCGGGCGACCCACGCAGCAACCGCGCCTCGACTTCAAAAACATTTTTGCCATCGACGACCTCGGACACCGGGGTCACGCGCTCGACCACGATATCCAGCCCGTCGCCCGGCAGCGCCTGCAGCACCAGCCGGCCCTTGTGCCCGGCCCGGATCCGCGCGACGTCGCTTTCCGCCACGCGGACGCTGACGCGGTAGCCGTCCAGCGGCGCGAGTTCGAACAGCGTCGCGCCGCGCTGGACCGGCGCGCCAATCGACTGGCTGAAGTCACCGCTGACCACCATGCCGGCGATCGGCGTACTAATCTCGGCGCGCGCCAGGTTGTCCTCGGCGAGTTCGTATTGCGCCGCCGCGCTGTCCACTTCAGCGCGCAGCACAGTCACCTTGGCGCTGTCGAGCATGGCCATGGCTTCACGGTATTCATTCATCGTGCGGTTGTATTCCGCCTGCCATTTCGCGACCTCCAGGCTCAGCGCCTGATCGTCGAGTG
>DAIQQI010000397.1:0-2812 GCA_036786925.1 Steroidobacteraceae bacterium | reverse complement strand
GCTTTGCCGGCGGCAGCTTCGACAGCGTGTTCTTCGTGAACTCCGGCGCCGAAGCTAACGAAAATGCGCTGCGCATGGCCTTCAAGATGACGCGCCGCAGGCAGATTGCCGCGGTCGTGGGCGCTTTCCACGGGCGCACCGCCGCGGCCGGCGCATTGACCTATGGCGCCGCCGAGAAATGGTATGAGTTCCCGCGCACGCCCTTCGATGTGAGCTTCATGCCGCGACGCGATGTCAGCGCCATTGCCGCGCACGTCACGCAGGACACCGCGGCCGTCATCGTCGAGCCGGTGCAGGGTGTCGGCGGCGCCTTCGACATGGGGCGGGATTTTCTCGCCGCGTTGCGCCAGCGCTGCGACGCGGTCGGCGCGCTGCTGATATTCGACGAGGTGCAGATCGGCATGGGCCGCAGCGGCTGGCCTTTCGCAGCTAACATGTATGGCGTCGCGCCTGACATGATCACGGCCGCCAAGGCGCTCGGTAACGGCTTTCCGGTAGCGGCGCTGCTGATGACGCCGCGCGTCACCGCCGCACTCAAGCTCGAAGGCCTGGGCACCACGTTCGGTGGCGGTCCGATGGCCTGTGCAGTCGTCGAGGCGGTTGTCGACGCGATCGAGAACGAAGGCCTGATGGCTAACGTGCAGCGCGTGTCGCAGTACATCCGCAGCACCTGCACGGTGGGACCGGTCACAGGCCATCAGGGCGCGGGTTTCCTGCACGGCCTGATCTGCAAGCGCCCCGCGAAGGAGCTGCAGCCTGAGCTGCTGAAACGCAATATTCTCTGTGGCACGAGCGGTGACCCGGCGGTGTTGCGGCTGCTGCCGCCCTACATTTTGCAGGAGTCGCATGTCGACCTGCTGCGGGAGGCGCTGCTGGCGCTCGGCTGACATGAAACGCTTCCTGGACCTCGCTGATTTTTCGCGCGCAGAGATTGTCGATCTGCTGGCGCTGGCTGCGCGCCTGGAACGCCAGCCGGAGCCGCAGGCGTTAGCCGGCCGCATGCTGGGCCTGTTGTTCATGAATCCATCGCTGCGCACACTGGCGTCGTTCCAGGCGGCGATGGCGCGCCTCGGCGGCAACTCCTTCGTCATTACCCCCGGCCAGGGCACCTGGCTGTTCGAGACCCGTCTCGGCGCCACCATGAATGGCGCCTCCGCCGAGCATGTACGTGAGGGCATCCCGGTGCTCGCGTCCTACTGCGACGTGTTAGGTATCCGCTCGTTTGCCGAAGGCAAGGACCTCAACGCGGATCTCGCGGAAACGAATTTCAGCGCCATGGCATCGCTGGTCAACAAGCCGCTGATCAACATGGAGTCCGCGGTCAACCATCCCTGCCAGGCGCTGGCCGACTGGAAAACGCTCGACGATTGCGCAATCCCCACGCACGGCAAGTTCGTGCTGTCCTGGGTCAACCATCCGCGCGCGCTGCCGCTCGCGGTGCCTGCGGCCACGCTGCACATGGCCGCGATGCGCGGCATGCAGGTCACGGTGCTGCGTCCCGAAGGCTTCGCGCTGCCTGCGGCCATCATGCAGAAAGCGCGCGCCGCCGCGGCTGCGTCCGGCGGCTCGGTGACCGAGACGGACGATCGTGCCGCGGCACTGGCCGGCGCACAGGTGGTGTACGCCAAGGAATGGGGTGCGACTGCCGCTTATGGCGACGTCAAGGCAGATGCCGCGCTGCGCGCCAGCCTCGGCGACTGGTGCGTGCAGAACAGCTGGTTCACGACCACCGCCGCCGATTGCCGCCTGATGCACTGCCTGCCGGTGCGCAGGAATGTCGCGATCGCGGACGAAGTGCTGGACGGTCCGCGCAGCCTCGTTCTGCAGGAAGCCTACAACCGACTTACCGCGCAGACCGCCGTGCTGCATCGCCTGTTAGCCCGTTAGGAGTACCCGACCCATGATGATGTCCCGGACCGACCAGACAATTGCGATCAGAGCCTTGCGCAACGCAGCGCCGTACATGCGCCTCTACAAGGGCAAGACTTTCGTCGTCAAGGCGGGCGGCGGTGTGTTTGGCGACGTGGACGCCACGCGCGGACTGATCGAGCAGATCGCGATCCTGCACTATTTCGGCGTGCGGGTCGTGTTCGTCCATGGCGGAGGTCCGCAGCTGACCGAGCTGACCGAAAAGCTCGGCGTGCCCACGCGCATGGTGCAGGGCCGCAGGGTCACCGACCAGAAGTCCATTGATATCACTTCCATGGTGCTCAACGGCCTGATCAACACTCGGATCCTCGCCATCTGCCGCGACATTGACATCGATGCCGTCGGCGTCAGCGGTGTCGACGCCGGGCTGATCCAGGCTCACAAGCGCGCGCCTGTTCGTCTCACGGACGGCAGCGGCGAAACTGTCGACTATGGCTTCGTCGGCGACATCAACAAGGTCGATACGACGGTGCTGCGCAAGCTCCTCGACAATGGCCTGATGCCTGTTGTCAGCCCGCTGTCCGCCGACAGCAACGGAACGCTGCTCAATATCAACGCCGACACGGTCGCGAGCGCGATCGGCGCGGCACTGGATGCCGAGAAGCTGATCCTCTGCACCGGCGCGCCCGGCATCCTGGAGCGGGTCGAAGACCCGGGCTCGGTCATTTCATACACCGACCTCGCGGGTCTCAAGAAACTGCGCGACAGCGGCGCGATCAAGGACGGCATGCTGCCCAAGGCCAAGGCCATCGAGGATGCGATTCGCGGCGGCGTGCGCCGGGTGCACGTGATTTCCTACAAGTCACAGGAAGGCATCCTCGCCGAAGTCTTCACCAACGAAGGCACGGGCACGGTCGTCGTCAACGACACGAAGGCTCTGCGG
>DAIQQI010000109.1:0-9346 GCA_036786925.1 Steroidobacteraceae bacterium | reverse complement strand
ACCGCGGACAGTCGCTGGTGTTCTTCCCGGAAGGCACGTTTCACGAGAAGCCCGGGCTGCTGAAGTTTCATTCCGGCGCGTTCACCATCGCGGCGCGCTCACAGCTGACAGTCGTGCCCTGCGTGATCCGCGGCACACGCGAGCGCCTGCCGCCGCCGGGTTACTTTCTGCGGCCCGGCGTCATCGAGGTGGAGGTGCTGGCGCCGCTCAAGGTGCCGCAAGGCACGACACCGGACCCAATCGACCTGCGCGAGCGCTCGCGGGCCGCGATCCTCAGCCGCCTCGACGAGCCCGACCTCGCGCCACACTGACGCGCCACCCGCCCGCATTACATGTTGCGGCGGTACTGGCCCCCGACTTCATACAGCGCCCGCGAGATCTGGCCTAACGATGCGCAACGCGCGGCGATCATCAGGTCGCCAAAGGTGTTGCCATTGCCGGCTGCAGTCGAGCGCAGCCGCTCGAGCGCCGCGGCGCGCTGCGCCGCGCCACGCGCCTGAAACGACTGCACGCCGGTGACCTGCTGCTGCTTCTCGTCCTCGGTGGAGCGGATCAACGCCACCGCCGCGTGCTCCGCGGCCGCGTCGTGTTTACTGAGGAAGGTATTGACGCCGATGATGGGCAGGCTGCCGTCGTGCTTGCGGGTCTCGTAGTACAGGCTTTCTTCCTGGATCTTGCCGCGCTGGTACATGGTTTCCATCGCACCTAACACACCGCCACGCTCGCTGATGGATTCGAACTCGCGGTACACCGCCTCTTCAACCATGTCGGTCAGGTAGTCGATCATGTAGGAACCCTGCCAGGGGTTCTGCGTCGCATTCAGGCCGAGTTCGCGATTGATGATCAGCTGGATCGCGACCGCGCGCCGCACACTCTCTTCGGTCGGCGTGGTCAGCGCCTCGTCGTAGGCATTGGTGTGCAGCGAGTTGCAGTTGTCGAACAACGCGTACAGCGCCTGCAGCGTGGTGCGGATGTCGTTGAACTGGATCTCGCGCGCATGCAGGCTGCGACCCGAGGTCTGGATGTGATATTTCAGCATCTGGCTGCGCGCGCTGGCGCCGTAGCGCTCGCGCATCGCCCGCGCCCAGATGCGGCGCGCGACCCGGCCGATCACCGCGTACTCGGCATCCATGCCATTCGAGAAAAAGAAGCTGAGGTTGCCCGCGAACTCATCGATCTTCATGCCGCGTGCGAGGTAGTACTCGACGATGGTGAAGCCGTTGGACAGCGTAAAGGCCAGCTGGCTGATCGGATTGGCGCCGGCCTCGGCGATGTGATAACCGGAGATCGAGACCGAATAGAAATTGCGCACGTTGTGGTCGATGAAATACTGCTGCACGTCGCCCATCAGCCGCATGGCGAATTCCGTGGAGAAAATGCAGGTGTTCTGCGCCTGGTCCTCCTTGAGGATGTCCGCCTGCACGGTGCCGCGCGCCAGGCTTTGCGCCTCGGCCGCGAGCCTGCGGTACTCGGCTGCGCCCAGCAGTTCCTGGCCGTCAACGCTGACGCCCACCAGTTGATCCGAACTCAGGCCTAACAAGCCAAGGCCGAGGCCGTCGTGGCCCTCGGGCAGCTCGCCGACGTAGCGCGCGACCGGGACACCGGCCGCCTGCTGCTGTGCGCGCAACTGCGCGACATGCCGCTCGGCGCGCGGCCAGCGGCCCTCGGCACGCAGGAAGCGCTCGACCCGCTGGTCGATGGCGGTGTTCATGAACATCGCGAGCAGCATCGGCGCGGGACCGTTGATGGTCATCGACACGGAGGTGTTCGGCGCGCACAGGTCGAAACCCGAGTAGAGTTTCTTCATGTCATCCAGCGTCGCGATGCTGACGCCGGAATTGCCGGTGCGGCCGTAGATATCCGGACGCAGGTCCGGGTCTTCGCCATACAGCGTGGTCGAATCGAACGCGGTCGACAGGCGCGTGGCATCGGCGTCGCGCGCTAACAAATGAAAACGCCGGTTGGTGCGCTCCGGCGTGCCTTCGCCGGCGAACATGCGCGCCGGGTCTTCCGCCTCGCGCCGGTACGGATAGACACCGGCGGTGTACGGATAGGCGCCCGGCAGGTTCTCGTTGCCGAGAAAGCGCAGGATATCGCCGAGGTCGGTGAGCCGCGGCGCGGCGATTTTCGGCACCTTGTTGCGGCTCAGCGTCTCGAGGTAGTTGTCGCCACGCACCTCTTTGCCGCGCACGACATAGCTGTACTGCGCCTCGGTAATCGCCTTGATCCGCGCCGGCCATTCCCTGAGCCGCGCCACGCCCTCGGCGCCGACCGCATCGAGCGCCTGGTGGTAGGCGAGCCGCAGCGCGTGCCGCGCGGCGTCCGCCTTGCCGCTCTCGAGCGCGCCGGCCGGGTAGCGATCCAGCAAGACCGGCAACTGTGCGTCGCCCAGGACCTGCAGCGCGCGATGCAGGCTCTGCGCCTCGCTCGCCGCCCGCGCGGATTTTTCCAGTTGTGCGCGCGTATCCCGGCCCACGGCGGCGATGTCCGCGAGATAGCGAGCGCGATTCTCGGGGATAAGCGCCGTGCGGCCGATCTCGGCCGTCGTGACAGGCGCCACTTTGGAGATCGCCGCGCTCAGCCAGTGCCCGGGCTTGCCAGCCTTGGCGTCGAGGCGCGCACAGAGCGCCGCGAACAGGCGATTGACGCCCGGATCGTTGAAACGGCTGGCGATGGTCGGATACACCGGCACGTCGCCGTCGGCGATCTTCATGCGCTCCGGGTGATTGCGCCGCCACTGCTTGCGCACATCGCGCAGCGCGTCGGCAGCGCCGCGTTTTTCGAACTTGTTCAGCACGACCAGGTCGGCGAAATCGAGCATGTCGATCTTCTCGAGCTGGCTCGCGGCGCCATAGTCGGCAGTCATCACGTAGGTGGAAATGTCCACCAGGTCGACGATCTCGGTGTCGCTCTGGCCGATGCCGGCGGTCTCCACCAGTATCAGGTCGAAGCCCGCCTGCTGGTACAGCTCGATCACGTCCTTCAGCACCACGCTGGTCGCGAGGTTCTGGCGCCGCGTCGCGAGCGAGCGCATGAACACGCTGGAATTCGACAGGCTGTTCATGCGGATCCGGTCGCCTAACAACGCGCCGCCCGAACGGCGGCGGGTGGGATCCACGGCGACCACGGCGATCTGCCGTTCCGGATACGCGCGGATCAGCCGCTGCAGCAGCTCGTCGGTGAGCGAGGACTTGCCGGCGCCGCCGGTGCCGGTGATGCCGACCACCGGCGCGCGCGTCACCGGACGCGCCAGCGCCTTGCGCAGGGCCTCGGTGCCGGCCCCCTGCTGGCTCGCCTCGCCCTCGAGCATGGTGATGCAGCGCGCCAGCTGGCGGTGATCGCCGGCGTTGAGCGGCGCCATCGCAAAGGCCGGGCGGCGCGCGGCGCGCACGCGCCGGAACACGTCGTCGATCATGCCCTGCAGACCTAACAGGCGGCCGTCCTCGGGGGTGTAGATCTTCTCGACGCCGTGTTGTTCCAGCGCGGCGATTTCCTGCGGCGCGATCGTGCCGCCGCCGCCAACGATAACCCGTATGTGCTCGCAGCCTGCGGCGCGCAGCGTGTCGACCATGTAGGCGAAATACTCGTTGTGCCCGCCCTGGTAGGAGCTGACCGCGACCGCATCGGCGTCTTCCTGGATTGCCGCGCGCACGATGTCGGCCACCGAGCGGTTGTGACCGAGGTGCACGACCTCGGCGCCACCGGATTGCAGCAGCCGGCGGATCATGTTGATGGCCGCATCGTGGCCGTCGAACAGCGATGCTGCCGTGACAAAGCGCAGCGGCGCCTGGGGATCGGCGGCCGTGACCGCTGACTGTGACTGCGCTTTCGAGGGGCTGGCCATGTTGCAATTTACCTGCACGTAATCTAAATTACTCGTCAGTAAATTAATCATACGATAGCTTGCATGTTGAAGACAAGGTCTGTAACCGCCGGGTCCGTCACAGCGCCACGCCGCGGGCGCCCGCCGTCGCTGTCGCCGTGGCGCGATGTTGCAGCGCGGGACGCCGAACGCGAGCGCAAGCGCGCGGCCCTGATCCGCGCCGCCGCGCAGGCCTTCCGCGCCAACGGCTTCCACAACACTTCGCTGGATGATGTCGCCGCCGCGGTGGGCGTCACCAAGCCGCTGGTCTATCACTACGTCGGTAACAAGCAGCAGCTGCTGTTCGAATGCTTCTGCACCGGTGTCGAGCAGATCCGCGCCGCCTTCAAGACCGCCGAGCACAGCGGCACCACCGCGCGCGCCCGCCTGCTGCGGGTGTTAGCCGGCTACGCCGAGGCGATCACCGGCGATTTCGGCTGGTGCATGGTGCGGGCCGAGGACCTGGACCTCGACGCCGCCTTGAGCGCGCGAGTCAAGCAGCTGAAGTCGGAAATCGACCAGGGCCTGCGGCGCCTGCTGCGGGCCGGCATCGAGGACGGTTCGATTCGTTCCTGCGATCCCAAGATGACTGCTTTCGCGCTTGCCGGAGCGCTGAACTGGATCGCCCACTGGCATCGCGGTCGCGATGCACTGACGCCGGCGGAAATCGCCGCACGCTTCATCGATTTGTTTGAGTTGGGACTGGCGCCGCGCGCGGAGCGCGCCGGGCGCCGCTGAGTCATGCAGGTTTTGGGGCACATGCCTAAAATGTCATCCTGAGAGCGAAGCTTGAAGCCTGGAGAAGTGGGAAATGTCTGACGCAATTGTTCTGGTCTCTGCCAAGCGCACACCGATTGGCGCTTTTCAGGGCGTCTTTTCCGGCACCACGGCGCCGGCCCTGGGCAGCGCTGCCTGCAAGGCGGCGATCGATGCCGCCGGCATCCAGGCTAACGAAGTCGACGAGACCATCATGGGCTGCGTA
Organism: Steroidobacteraceae bacterium; assembly: GCA_036786925.1. Taxonomy (GTDB): domain Bacteria; phylum Pseudomonadota; class Gammaproteobacteria; order Steroidobacterales; family Steroidobacteraceae; genus UBA964. Next base: position 4,502 of record DAIQQI010000109.1, on the reverse strand, counting down.
TTGCCCGCAGGCCTCGGGCAGGCGCCCGCGCGCCAGGCCGCGATGGGCGCCGGCGTGCCGGTCGCAACCCCGGCCACGACCATCAACAAGATGTGCGGCTCGGGCATGAAGGCGCTGATGATGGCCGCTGACCAGATTCGCGCCGGCGGCGCCAATATCGTGCTGGCCGGCGGGCTCTAATGCATGACCAATGCACCGTACCTGCTGCTGAAAGCGCGCTCCGGTTATCGGATGGGCCATGGCGAACTGCTGGATCACATGTTCTATGACGGCCTGCAAAGCCCCTGGGATGGCCAGATGATGGGCTGCTTTGCGGAAAACACCGCCGACAAATACCTGTTCACGCGCGCCGCGATGGACGCTTTCGCGGCCGAATCGGTGCGGCGCGCACTGGCGGCGGTGGAATCCGGCGCTTTTGCCGCCGAGCTCACGCCGGTCACGGTCAAGGGCCGCAAGGGCGATGTCGTTGTAAGCAAGGATGAAACGCCCTTCACCTGCGACATCGCCAAGATTCCGACGCTGAAACCTGCGTTCCGCAAGGACGGCGCGGTGACCGCGGCATCGTCGTCGTCTATTTCCGATGGCGCCGCGGCCGCCATCCTGACACGCGAATCGATCGCCACGGCGCGCGGGCTCAAGCCCCTCGCCCGCATCGTGTCCTACGCCAGCCATGCGCAGGAACCCGAGTGGTTCACGACCGCACCGGCCGGCGCAATCCGCAAGGCGCTGCAGCTCGCCGGCTGGGAAGCTAACAGCGTCGACCTGTGGGAAGTCAACGAAGCCTTTGCGGCGGTCGCCATGGCCGCGGCGCGCGACATCGGCATCGATCACGTGCACCTGAATGTCAACGGCGGCGCCTGCGCACTCGGGCATCCGGTGGGCACGACCGGCGCGCGCATCGTTGCCACCCTGGTGCACGCGTTGCGCGCCCGCGGCGGCAAGCGCGGCGTCGCGGCATTGTGCATCGGTGGCGGCGAAGCCACCGCGATGGCGCTCGAAATCATCTGACGCAGTATTTGTTAGCCCAGAATCTGATAGTGGAGCTCGGATCATGACCCAGGCAATCGAACGGGATGTGATGGAGTGCGACGTCGTGGTCGTCGGCGGCGGTCCGGCGGGCCTTGCCTGCGCGATTCGCCTCAAGGAGCGCAAGCCCGAGCTCGAGATCATCGTGCTCGAGAAAGCCTCGGCCATCGGCGCGCAGGCGCTGTCCGGCGCCGTGATCGAGCCCGGCCCGCTGGATGAACTGCTGCCCGAGTGGCGCAAGACGCCGCCATCGATCTGCGTGCCCGCGAAGCGCGATGAATTCAGTTTCCTGACCCGCAGCGGCAGGACCCGCCTGCCGACACCGCCGCAGCAGCACAATGCCGGCAATTTCATTGTGTCGTTAGGTGAGCTGATGCCGATTGTCGCGCAACGCGCCGAGAATCTCGGCATCAATATCTTCCCCGGATATTCCGCCGCGCAGGCGCTCTATGACGCGGACGGCAGGGTTGCCGGCGTGCAGATCGGCGACCAGGGCGTCAGCAAGGATGGCTCGCCCGGCCCAGGTTTCACGCCCGGCCCGGAAGTGCGCGCGCGCATCACGGTGTTAGCCGAAGGCTGCCGCGGCAGTGTCAGCAAGCAGCTGATCACAAAGTTCGCGCTCGACAAGGACTGCGACCCGCAGACCTATGGCCTCGGTTTCAAGGAACTGTGGCAGCTGCCGGAGGGGCGCGTGGAACCCGGGCTGATCCAGCACAGCGTCGGCTGGCCGCTCGACAGCGGCACCTATGGCGGCAGTTTCATCTATCACCTGGACCGCAATCGCGTCTACATAGGGTACGTAGTCGGCCTCGACTATCGCGATCCGCGCCTGAAGCCCTTTGAAGCTTTCCAGCAGTTCAAGCACCACCCCTCGGTGCGGCCGCTGCTCGAGGGCGGTGAAATCGTCGCGGCTGGCGCGCGCACGATATCCGCGGGCGGCTGGCAATCGACGCCGCGCCTCGAGATGCCGGGTGCGCTGCTGATCGGCGATGCCGGCGGCACGCTCAACGTGCCGAAGATCAAGGGCATACACCAGGCGCTGCGCAGCGGCATGCTGGCTGCCGAGCACATCGCGGAGACCGCCGGGACCGCGGGTTTCGACGCGCGCTGGCGCGCTTCGCCCGGCGGCCAGGAACTGCGCAAGGTGCGCAACATCAAGCCCGGTTTCAAGCGCGGGCTGTGGTTTGGCATGGCCAACGGCGCCTGGGAGACAGTCACCGCGGGCCACTCGCCGTGGACCCTGAAGAACAAGGCGTCCTATGCCGAAACAAAACGGCTGGCGGAGTTCAGCTCCCCGGACCGCGACTGGGTCGAGCGCAGCCTGCCGCCGCGCGACCGGCTCGCGTCGGTGTTCTTTGCTAACAACTCGCACGACGAGGCGCAGCCGGCGCACCTCAAGGTCGCCGACACCAGCATCTGCGCCACCAAATGCGCACAGGAGTTCGGCAATCCCTGCCAGAACTTCTGCCCGGCTAACGTCTACGAAATGGTGGACGACGGCGCAGGTGGCAAGCGCCTGCAGATCAACGCGGCGAACTGCGTGCACTGCAAGGCCTGCGACATCAAGGATCCGTACCAGATCATCACCTGGACGACTCCCGAGGGCGGCTCAGGCCCGATCTACCAGTCGCTGTAAGCAGCCGCGCCGTACGCCGTGTCGGAATCCCGTACTCGCCGCTCCGCCCTGCGCAAGCGTTACGACGCGGAACTGGCGACGCAGGGATTCAGCGCCGATCCGGCCCAGCAGCAGGCGCTGGAAAAACTCGACCTGTTGCGCGCACGGCTGATACGCGCCGAGCGCGACCATGCCGACACGGTCCAGAAGTTGCTGCGCAGTCTGCGGGTCGGCAAACCGGCCGCCGCGGTGCGCGGTGTCTACCTGTGGGGCAGCGTGGGTCGCGGCAAGACCTGGCTGATGGACCTGTTCTACCAGAGCCTGCCATTTGAACGCCGGCAACGCAGCCACTTTCACCGCTTTATGCAGGAAGTGCACGCGGGCCTCAAGCGGCACGCCAGGAAAACCGATCCGCTCGCGCCGGTTGCCGCGGACATCGCGCAGAAGTGCCGCGTGCTGTGCCTCGACGAACTGTTCGTCAGCGACATCGCCGATGCCATGCTGCTCGGCAATCTGTTCCAGCGCCTGAGCGCCAACGGCGTGACCCTGGTGTTCACATCTAACGTGCCGCCGCAGGGCCTGTATCGCAATGGCCTGCAGCGACAGCGTTTCCTGCCGGCCATCGCGCACCTCGAGCAAAACCTGGACGTGGTCGCGGTCGACGGCAACGTCGACTATCGCCTGCGCCAGCTGATCAAGGCGCGGATCTACCTCGACAGCGCGGACGCCGCAACGCCAACTGCGCTGCAGATGATTTATGACGACCTGGCGGATGACGAAGCGGACGACGGCACCCGGCAGATCACCGTCCTGGGGCGCAGGATTCCCGTGGTTCGCGAAAGCGACAATGTCATCTGGTTCGAGTTTGCGGCGATCTGCGGCGGGCCGCGCGGCCAGACCGACTACATCGAGATCGCGCGCGAGTACCAGTCGGTGCTGGTGACCGGCATCCCGGTGCTGACGGCGGCCGATGACAACGACTCGCGCCGCTTCATCGCGCTGGTCGACGAGTTCTATGACCGCGGCGTGAAACTGATCGTGTCCGCGGCCGCGCCGCCGGCCGCGCTGTATCGCGGCGAGCGACTCAAGTTCGAATTCGAACGCGCTGCGAGCCGCCTGGTCGAAATGCAGACCAAGCGCTATCTCGCCCGGCCGCACCTGACCTGAGCGCTCGCGCCGCGATCAGATCACGCCGCGGCGCATCTGGTCGAGCTCGATGCTCTCGAACAGCGCGCGGAAATTGCCTTCGCCAAAGCCCTCGTTGCCCTTGCGCTGGATGATCTCGAAGAAGATCGGGCCGATGACGTTAGTCGTGAAGATCTGCAGCAGCAAACCCTGGCCCTCGGCCGGACTGCCGTCGATCAGGATCCGCCGGCGGCTCAGCTCCTCGAGTTTTTCGGTGTGGCCGCGGACCCGCTGGTTGACGCCTTCGTAGTAGCTGTCCGGCGTGTCCTGAAAAGCGACGCCGCGTGCGCGCAGCAGGTCGACGCTCGCATAGATGTCATCGCTGGCGAGCGCGATGTGCTGGATACCCTCGCCCTTGTATTCGCGCAGGTATTCCTCGATCTGCGACTTGTCATCCTGCGATTCGTTGATCGGGATGCGGATCTTGCCGCAGGGGCTGGTCATGGCGCGACTGAGCAAGCCGGTCTTCTTGCCTTCGATGTCGAAATAGCGCACTTCGCGAAAATTGAACAGCTCCTGGTAGAACCCGGCCCAGTGATTCATGCGGCCGCGACTGACATTGTGTGTTAGGTGATCGATGCAGGTCAGGCGTGTCGCCGCAGTCGCGACCGGCTCGGCCACGGGCCGGAAATCGACATCGTAGATCGACGGTCCGCCATAGCGGTCGACCAGGTAG
>DAIQQI010000396.1:0-2817 GCA_036786925.1 Steroidobacteraceae bacterium | reverse complement strand
ACCGCGCGCTCGCGATCCAGCGCGGTCAGCAGTTGTTGCCAGTCGGCGGCGCCCATTGCGGTTGCGAGCCGCTGGCGGTCATCGGTGCTGGTCGGCAATTGATGTACCTGCGCGTCGCGCAGCATCTGCAGGCGGTTCTCCAGCACGCGCAGGTACCGGTAAGCATGCGCCAATTCGCTGATGGTCGGCTCCGGCAGCAGCCGGCCGCCCGCCAGGCGTGGCAGCACAGCTAACAAACCGGGTGTCTGCAGGCGCGCGTCCTGTCCGCCGCGAATGAGTTGCAGCGCCTGCACGATGAACTCGATCTCGCGGATCCCGCCGGGCCCCAGCTTGATGTCATCCTGCAGGTCGCGGCGCGCGACCTGCTTCTCGATCAGCCCCTTCATTTCGCGCAGGCTCTCGAACACGCCGAAATCAAGATAGCGCCGGAATACAAACGGCCGGACCGCGCTGTCGAAGAGTTCCGCGTAATGCGCCGCGCCGACGATCGCCCGCGCCTTGACCCAGGCGTAGCGTTCCCAGTCCCTGCCATGCTGCAGCAGGTAATCCTCGAAGGCCGCGAAGCTGCAGGCTAACGGGCCCGAGTCGCCGAACGGCCTGAGCCGCATGTCAACCCGGAATACAAAACCGTCCACCGTTGCCTGCGCCAGCAGCTGGATCAGCTGCTGCCCGAGGCGTATGAAGAACTCATCGTTGCTGACCGGCGCGGCATGATCCGTCTCGCCGCCTTCCGGAAACAGGAACACGAGGTCGATGTCCGAGGAGAAATTGAGCTCGCCGCCACCGAGCTTGCCCATGCCCACCACCACCAGCGGCAGCGAATTTCCCGCGCTGTCGCGCGGCTGGCCGAAACGCCCGACCGTCGCGGCCCAGGCATGCTCGTAGGCGCAGCAAATCGCGGCGTCGGCGAAGCCCGACAAATGCGCCAGCGTCTCCTCCACCGTGGCGAGGCCGGCGAGGTCCCGATACGCAATGGCCGCCATTTCGCGCCGCCGCCAGCGACGCAACCAGCGCAGTGCATCGTCCACGGACGTGGCCGACACCGGCGGCGCCGGCCCGGGATGACAGTCGCCAAATCCGCGCGCTGCGGACCAGGCAGTCGTCAGGGCGCCGTGGCTCTGCAGCTCCGCCCACAACCCGGCGTCGTTGTTAGCTGCCTGGGCCAGGAATTCGCTGATGGCAAAATAGTCGGACGGTGCGCTCACCCGACAAGACTGCCACAAGTGCAAAAGCTGCGGTACGCTAGCGACCAATGAGCATGTTATTTGTCACCGGGGCCAGTCGCGGCCTCGGGCTGGAAATGGTCCGCCAATACGCCAATTCCGGCTGGGACGTGATCGCGACCTGCCGCAGCCCCGACAAAGCCGGCGAGTTGCAGGACCTGAAGAGAAAGTGGGGCGGCGCGGTCAACGTAGAAATGCTGGATGTCACCCGCCCCGAGCAGATCGCCTGGCTCGCGGGAAAATATGCTAACACCGCCATCGATCTGCTAATCAACAATGCCGGCGATATCGGTCCGCGCGGCGCGGCGAAAGAGCAGCTGCACAAGCAATTCTTCGGCAGCCTGGATTACGCAGCCTGGCAACGGGTCATCGACGTCAACACCTTTGGCCCGATGCGCATCGCCGAGGCATTTGTCGAGCATGTCGAGCGCAGTGCGGGAAAGAAAATGATATTCATCTCGAGTACCACGGGATCCAATACCGAGGGCGTCCACAACGTCTTCGCCTACTGTTCCAGCAAGGCGGCGCTCAACAAGTGCGTGACCATGCTGTCACGCGCGGTGCGCGACCGGGGCATCATCGCGACGGCTGTGTGCCCCGGGCATGTACGCACCGCGCTGGGCGGCGCGGGCGCCACGATCGACGCCCAGGAATCCGTCACCGGCCTGCGCAAGGTCATCGCCGGCCTGACCCTGGCCGACAGCGGCGGATTTATCCGCTACAACGGCGAACGCATCGCCTGGTAACTGAGAACGCCGTCACAGCGGCGGCGGTGACGAGCCTCTCCCAATAGGCATTCAAGGGCGGACGCCGGCCGGTCGATACCGGGGATATGGCGGAACCGCTAAAAGTCCCTGTGTCATCCCAATTGGCGGCTGCGCGTCACGATCTGAGCCTGGCACTGCAACAGCCGCACCTGGCGCTGCGGCCCTTGCCGCTGCCCGCCGTGGCGCTGCGGGTCACGCAGATGTCGGAGGACGACACCGACTCCGCAGTGCTCGCGGGACTGATCCAGAAAGACGCCGGCCTCGCCGCGCAGATCATCAAGGTGGCGAACTCGGCGCTGTATGTCCGTCGCAGCCGGGTCACGTCGCTGCAGCAGGCCATTTCCTGGCTCGGCATCGCGGAAGTCCGCAAGGTTGCTGTTAGCTGCGCGCTGCACGCGCAACTGTTTGCGGGCAAGAGCGCCGAACGGGTTCTCGCGCCCGTCTGGGCCGAGTCGCTGGCCACCGCGTGCTTCGGCCAGGAAATCGCCCGCCTGCGCCGCCGCGGCGTTGAGCCTGCGTACCTGTGTGGCCTGCTGCATCGTGGCGGCTATGCGTCGCTGATCCAGACCCTGGCTGCCAACAAGACGCATGCCGGCTTGTTAGCGGATGCATCGGCGGTGGCGGAGCTGGCGGCGGAATTTGAAGCACCACTGGCGCGGTTCCTCGCCAAGGACTGGGGTCTGCCGGATCTGGTCGCCGCCGGCCTGCTGTACTGGCGCACGCCCGCGGATCCTCCGGCGTTGCAACTCGCCAGGCCATCGCGACTCGCGCTGCTGGAAATCGTGCTGGCGCGCGCACTGACCGCGCAGTTGCAAAACCCGCCGGCA
>DAIQQI010000108.1:0-9389 GCA_036786925.1 Steroidobacteraceae bacterium | reverse complement strand
CCTATGGCTTCCATCTGCGATCCGACCAGACGATCGTGCTCGCCGGCGGTGAGACCACGGCCACCATCGCCGCGGCAGCGGCCGGCACCAACGATATCAACACCGCGATGGTGTATGGCACGGACGGCGGCATCGCCGCGGCCAACCTGGTCATCCTGGAAGACAACCGCCACGACCAGCCGATCTACTCACCGGTGCCGATCATTCGCGAAGCGGTGCTCACGGCCAATCCGCAGATTCGCGCCTTGCTGGCGCCGCTGATGACCAGCTTCGATGCTGACACATTGCGGGAGCTCAATGCGCGCGTCCAGATCAACGGGGAGTCGGCGCAGGCCGTCGCCGCCGATTATCTGCAACGCAAGGGTTTGTTGAAATAAATGCTGCAGCGACTGCGACCCGACCGTCTGGGACTCGTGCTAACAGGCAGCGGGCTGGTGGCGCTGCTGTGGCTGCCGTTCGTGGTGTTCAAGAGCAACCGCATCGTGCCGGGCGACCCGCATGCGCTGCTCGAGGTGCTGACGACCCCGGCCGCACTCGCCTGCCTCGCGGCATGGATCCTGGTCGCGATCGCGGCGCTGTGGAGCCGGCATGCCGGGTTGCGGCTCGGCGCTGCGCTGCTCGGCATCATGATGCTGGCCTGGGCAATTGCCGCCGCCTGCAATGCGCTGACACCGGCGGGCAACCAGGTCGTGCGCATTGCGCCGGGATCGGGTTTCTGGCTGCTGCTGGTGAGCCTCGCGCTCGTGGCCACCGATGCCGTGACCCGGCTGCAGCCCAGGCCCGCCCAGCGCGTGCTGTTGTTAGCTCTGGTGATCGCGGCGCTCAGCGGCGCGTTCGCTGCGGGGCTGTTCGACAACCTGTCGATGATGCGCGAGTATGCCGTCAATGCCGAACGCTTCGGCCGCGAGCTGCGCACGCATCTGCTGCTGGCGCTCGGATCGCTGGCCGCCGCGCTGCTGGTCGCGACGCCCATTGGCATCCTGTGCCACCGCGTGCCCTGGCTGCGCGCCGGCGTGCTCGGCGCCCTGAACTTCATCCAGACCATTCCCGCCATCGCCTTGTTCGGCATCTTGATGGTACCGCTCGCCGCCCTCGCCGCTGCGTCGCCGACCGCCGCCGCGTTAGGCATCCAGGGCATTGGCGCGGCGCCGGCGGTCGTGGCGCTGTTCCTGTACTCGCTGTTGCCGATCGTAGCTAACATGGTCACGGGACTGGGCCGCGTCTCGCCCAGCGCGGTGCTCGCGGCGCGCGGCATGGGCATGACCGCAGGGCAGATTCTCGCGCGCGTCGAGCTGCCGCTGGCGCTGCCGGTGATCCTCACCGGCATCCGCATCGTGCTGGTGCAGAATATTGGCCTGGTCGCGATTGCCGCGCTGATCGGCGCCGGCGGTCTCGGCGCCTTTATCTTCCAGGGCATCGGCCAGGCCGCGATCGACCTGGTGCTGCTCGGCACCCTGCCCATCATCGCGATCTCCTTTGGCGTCGCGGTGCTGCTGGACGCCTTCATAGAAACCATCGACCGGGTGCCGCGATGATCACCATCGACCATGTCAGCAAGCAGTATGGCGCCACGACCGTGGTCGACGACGTGTCGATGCACATCGAGCGCAATTCCATCTGCGCCATTGTCGGCAGCTCGGGCTCCGGCAAGACCACGCTGCTGCGCATGATCAACCGGCTGGTGGAACCGAGCAGTGGCCGGATCCTGATCGATGGCAAGGACGCGGCGCAGGAACCGCCGCACCTGCTGCGCCGGCGCATCGGCTACGTGATCCAGGGCCACGGCCTGTTTCCGCATCGCAGCGTGGCCGACAATATCGCGACCGTGCCCCGTTTGTTAGGCTGGGATGCGGCGCGCATCGCGGCGCGGGTCACGACGCTGCTCGAGGCGCTGGACCTGGAACCCGCAAACTTCGCGCACAAATTTCCGCACCAGTTGTCCGGCGGCCAGCAGCAGCGGGTCGGCGTGGCCCGCGCGCTCGCCGCCGAACCGGCGCTGCTGCTGATGGATGAGCCCTTTGGTGCGCTCGATCCCATCATCCGCAACAAGGCGCAGGATGACCTGCTCGCGATCCAGCGCAAATTCGGCACCACCGTCGTGCTGGTCACGCATGACATCGACGAAGCGTTCCGCCTGGGCGATCGGGTCGCGGTGATGAGCGCCGGCCGCGTGCTGCAGTCGGGCCGCCCGGCCGAGCTGCTGCGCGCGCCCGCCGATCCGCTGGTGGCGCGCATGATCGGCACCTCGGATCGCGCGCTGCGGCTGCTGTCGCTGACCACGGCTGGCGAGGCCGCGCTCGCCGGAACGGCCACGGGGCCGCAGGTCGCCGCGTCCGCCAGCCTGCGCGAAGTGCTGTCGGAACTGGTATGGCGCGGCGCCGAGGGCGCGACGGTGTTAGATGCCGCCGGCCAGCCCATCGGGCAGTTGAGCGTCGCCGCCATCCTTGCACGCGGGCGTTCGGCCTGATGCGCTTCGTCATCGCCGCGCTGCGCCTGGCGGCACTCGCTGCGCTGGTGGCGTTTCTGTGGACGCCGCAGACATTTGCGCCGCTGTTCGCGCCGCTGACGCAATTCGGCGCGCCGCCGATCTACGATCAGGGCGACCTGCTGACACTGGCGTTAGCCCATCTCGGCACCGTCTGTGTCGCGGCGATTGCGAGCAGCCTGGTCGCGGTAGGACTCGGCATCCTGGTCACGCGCCCGGGCGGCAAGGAATTCCTGCCGCTGTCTCGCAGCCTGGTGAACATTGGCCAGACGTTTCCGCCAGTGGCGGTGCTCGCGGTCGCCGTGCCGCTGGTCGGATTCGGATTCAAGCCCACATTGATTGCGCTGTTTGCCTACGGCCTGCTGCCGATTTTCGAGAACACGCTGGTGGGCTTGCAGACCTGCCCGCCTGCGGTCCTCGAAGCCGCCAGCGCGATGGGCATGAGTGCGCGCCAGCGATTATGGTCGGTGGAATTGCCGCTGGCGCTGCCGCTGATTCTCGAAGGCGTGCGCCTGTCGCTGGTCATCAGCGTCGGCACGGCCACCATCGGCTCGACCGTGGCGGCCAGCGGGCTCGGCGAAGTGATCATTGCCGGGCTATTGTCGAACAACACGGCCTTCATCCTGCAGGGCGCGCTGGTGACGGGTTTGATGGCCATATTGCTGTACGACGGCATGGCGCTGCTGGAACGGCGCATCTGTCGCCATAGCCGCGTCGACTGAGTCACGGTATGTCCGTTAGCTGACAACGGCGGGACGCGATTCGCTACAATTGCGTTCATGACAGAGAGCGTGGATCAGGACTTGCCCGTTGCCGAGGTCGAATGGCCCACGATGCTCCTGATCCTCGCCACTTTCGGCGCCTGGCTGGCGCTCACGGCAGCCTATACCCACCTGCCATTCGTGATCGTCGCGCCGCTGCTGGTGGTCATTCTCACGCTGTATGGTTCCCTGCAGCATGAAACCATTCATGGTCATCCGACACGCAGCGACATCGTCAATCGCGCGATAACCGCGGCGCCATTGCTGCTGTGGCTGCCGTACGAGCGTTATCGTGCCAACCATCTGAAACACCACCAAGACGAGCGGCTCACCGATCCACTCGATGACCCGGAATCCTTTTACTGGACGCCGGAGGAGTGGCAGCAGCTGAACCCGCTGACGCGCGCAATTTTCTACGCGCAGCAAACACTCGCGGGCCGCATTTTGCTCGGCTCCTGGTGGGTGATCGGCCAGTTCTGGCGCAGCGAAATTCGCGGCTTGATTCGCAATGAAAAAAATCTGCGCCGGGACTGGGGCGTGCACCTGTTGCTGTGCGTGCCCGTGGTGCTGTGGGTAACCCAGGTCTGCGGCATGCCCTTCTGGCTGTACGTGGTCGCCGTGGTCGTTCCCGGCAATGGCATCCTGCTTATTCGCTCCTTCGCGGAACACCGCGCGCGGCCCGCGGTGCATCAACGCATCGCCATTGTCGAAGGATCGCGAATCCTGGGTCCGCTGTTTCTGTTCAACAGTTTGCACGCCCTGCATCACGCGGCCCCTGGAGTTCCCTGGTACCGCTTGAACGCGCTGTACCTCCGCACGCGAGCGCAGCTGGTCGCAGCTAACGGCGGACTCGTCTATCACAGCTATTTCGACGTTGCGCGGCGCTTCCTGTTCCGCGCCCACGATGCGCCACAGCACCCTCAAGGTCGGGTGCCGTCGACTCAGGCCGGCTGAGCGTAGCCGGCCGCGAGCGCCTCCCGGTCCCAGGCGACCAGTGGCGCGTACGTCGCGGCGTCCACGCTCGCAAAACCATCGAGCAGCAAAAAATCGGCGAGACTCGCAAACCACGGTCGCGTGCTCGCGCCCAGGAACGCGGCCCGTAGTGCCTCTGTCATCGCAGCCGGCGCGTGGTCAGATGCGACGAAGGCCGGCAACGGTGCGGTGTCGGTGGCCTCCAGCACCCGAATACCCTGCGTCAGCGCGGGTGCGTGCTTCGCAATCAAGGCGTGCCAGTAGGAATCCAACGGACCGATATCGATACGCCGCTCGCGAACGCTGTCGAGCACCCGCCGCGCGGTGATGAGGTCGCCCTGCATCTCGCGGTACAGCCTCGGCCGTGCGGGCGTCCGGTAACGCAGCAGATGATGCCGAAAGGCATTGAACCCGGAATGTGAGTGCGCGACCGTGAATCCGGCGCGGCCGCCGAAGGTCTCTTCAAGGGTCTTGAAGGCCGCGTCGCGATGCACGATCAGGTCGCTGCGATACTGTGCGCGGCCCGCAGCCCAGGCGGTGCGCGGAATCGGCGCCGCAATCGGCATCACCGGCGCGAGCCGCGTCGCGATCGGAAAGCCGCACATGAAGACCGCGCCGAGGTCCGGGCGCGCCCAGAGTTGCTCGAGCGGCTGCGGCGCGGCATAGGAAAAATAATTCATGCGCACGCCGGCATCGTCCGCGATGTGCTGCAGCAGTTCGCGCCACGCGACCTCCACCTCGGGCGTCACCGCATACATGCGGGCGTTCATCAGCCACTCAGTCACGTCGCGCCCAGCTCGCGAGTCCGGCGCGCGACAAACGCGTCGATTGCCTCCTTGATCGCAGGATCGAGCGGCGGCGGCACATACTCGGCTAACAACTTCTTCCAGATGCCCGTGGCGCGTTGCGTTGCATTGAGCGCACCAGCATCCTGCCAGTTCTCGTAGTTGCTCCAGTCCGACAGCAGCGGGCGGTAAAACGCCGTTTCATAGCGCGCCAGCGTATGTGCGCTGCCGAAGAAATGCCCGCCAACGGGAACTTCCGCGATCGCGTCGACCGCCAGGTCATCGTCGCTGAAGCTCACCGGCTTCAGGATCTCGGCCCAGTTGCGCAGCAGTTCGGCGTCGACGACGATTTTCTCCAGCGACGCCGACAGGCCGCCTTCCAGCCATCCAGCGGCGTGATTGATCAGGTGGCTGTGACTCAGGATCGCCGCCTGCAGCGAAAACGCCGTCTCGTAGGTCGATTGCGCATCGACTACGGGCGATGCATTGACCGCACTGGTGCGCACCGGGATTTTCAGGCGGCGGCCGATTTGCGCGCTGGCGATGACCGCCTGCACATACTCGGGAGTGCCGAAGGCCGGCGAACCGGTACGCATATCGACGTTGGAGGTGAAACTGCCGAGCACACAAGGCGTGCCGGGCCGCAACATCTGGCACAGCACAATCACCGCCAGCGCCTCGGCCGTCTGCTGCACCAGCGCACCGGCTAACGTGATCGGCGCCATCGCGCCCATCAGCGTAAACGGCGTAATCACCACGCATTGACCATGGCGCGCCATCGCCATGATGTTGTCGAGAATTTCCTCGTCGACGCGGCGCGGCGAATTGACGTTAGTCACCGTCATCAGCGTGGGCCGCAATGCGAGTTCCTCGATGCTGCAGCCATGCTCGATGGCCGACATCGCGATCGCATCCTCGGCCTGCAGGCCGCCCACACCGCGCGCCGCCCAGACGATGTCCGCACATTCGATATGCGCCTGGTACGCGGCCAGGTGGCGTATCGGTACCGGCACGTCGACCGGCTCGACCACGATGCCGCCCTGCCAATGCAGGATGCCGAGCGCATGCGTCAGCCGCAGAATATCGCGAAAGCCCTGCAGGTCGCCGTAGCGGCGCCCATGCTCGGCATCGCTGATGTTAGGTGCGCCGTTGACCGGCCCGAAATTCACGACGTTGCCGCCGACCTGCAGATGCCGGTCGGCGTTGCGCGCATGCAATACGAATTGCGCCGGCGCATGGGCGAGATGGGCCTCGACCACCTCACGCCCCAGGCGCACGACCTGGCTCGCCTCGTCGACCAGCGCACCACCGCGACGGAACACCTCAAGTGCCACAGTGCTGCGAATCTCGATGCCGGTTTCTTCCAGCACCCGATATGCCGCGCGCAGGATGCGCTCGAGCTGCTCGGCGCTCAAGACTTCGAGCGGCGGCCAGGGATTGATGAGGCGCGGCAGAGGTGCGAGCGTCGCGCCAGGGTTGCGGGGCACACGGTGGCGGTCGCGCCGGCGCGATCCTGACGGAACTTCAGTCATCGTGCCGATACTGCGCCAAAGCTGCGACTGCACGCAACCTCACGACCGCGCCCGGTATTTGTCCGCTGCACCAAGAAAAAGGGCGGGCTGGATCTCCCAGCCCGCCCTGGTCCATCATCTCGTCGCGCTTGTTAGAAATTCCAGCGCGCAGTCACGCCGTAAGTACGCGGCGGGTTGGTCAGGTAGCCGACACGGGCGCTGCGGCCGCGCTCGTAGTCGAGCGCCAGGCGGGCACGCTCATCGCCGACGTTGCTGACATAGCCCGCGAACTCCCAGCGGTCGTTGCGGATGCCGAAGCGCAGGTTGCCGATGTTATAGGCCGGCAGTTCCGGATTGAACTGGAACACCGTGTTAGCCGGCGGCGCACCGAAGCCGATCAGGCGCGCGGCGCCCGGGACTCCGCCACCGATCTGGCCGAAATTCGCCTGCGTGTTCTCGAACTGTGCAACGGAAGAACCCACATGCTGGAAGGTGGCGTTGGCGAAGAACTCGCGCTCCGACGCCATCGGCATGTTGAAGCCGACACTCGCCACCGCCTGGAATTTCGCGGCCGTCGGCAGGCGTGCGCCATCGCTCAGGCCACCAATGACCGTGCGCGCGCCGTTAGCCGCGACCGATTCGACCGACGAGTCGAGTGTGGCGTCGGTCCAGGTTGCGGAAACGCCGAAGTCCCAGTTGTCGTTGGCGCGAGCGAACAGCTCCAGTTCGAGACCGGTGCTGTGCGCCTTGTCCACGTTGTAAATGATACGAGACGAGCAGGTACCGGCCGTCACCGTCGCCTGCAGGTCGCGCAATTCATTGTGGAAGGCTGCGACGTTGAAGGTGATACGACGGTCCGCACTGCGCAGCTTGGCGCCGATTTCGATGCTTTGATTGGTCTCGTCGTCCCAGTTGCCGACGCCGCCGAACGTGATGCGGTCCTGCGGCGAGCACAACGGCAGGTTGATCGGATCGTTGATGCCGCCCAGGCGGAAGCCGCGTGCGGCCTGCAGGTTGAATTGCGCGTTCTCGTTCAATCTGTAGCTGAGAATTACGCGCGGCGACACGCCGTTGGAATCCGTCGACGCGGGCACACCAGCCGGTGGGGTCGGATCGGCAAAGAAGCCGCCGAAGTTGAGCACCCGGTCTTCGTCAAACTTGTAGTAGCGCAAGCCACCCGTGAGCCGCCACGCATCGTTGAATCGATAGGTGGCTTCGCCGAAAGCGGCGAACTGCTTGAGTTTGTAGGACAGGTTCGAATAGAACGGCGTGTTAGCCGGCGCGTTCAGCTGCGAGCTGACCACGCCAAACAAACGCTGCGTGATCGCGTCGTAGCCGGGTGTCGGCAGGTTCTGGCCGTACTTGCGGTCGACGTCCTGGTAGAACACGCCCGCGACCCACTGCAGCGGCTCATCGCCATTTGAACCGAGGCGCAGCTCCTGGCTGAACACTTTGAGCTTGGTCGTGTCGAACAGCGGTGAGCTGATGCGAACTTCCGCGGCCGTGCCGCCTACGTCGAAGGTCACGCTGCCGGTCAGCTGCGTGGCATCTCGCAACACCACGACCTTGCGGTCGGTGTACGAAGTCACCGAGGTCAGCGTGGCCGAGCCATAGTTGTATTCGACCTTGACATCGGCGAGCTTGAAATCATCCGTGATGCCTTCGCGCTGCTGCGTGTACTGCTGCAGATCGCCGATGGTCACGCGCGGCTGTGTGGTGGTGAAGGGATTGCCCAGGATATTGAAGAGATCGACGCGCGGATAGCCGTCGGTTTCCAGCTTCTGGTAGACGATGCGCGGCGTGATCGTCAGGTTTTCGTTAGGTGCGAACAACATCGCAACGCGGGCGCCGCTGCGGTCACCCTGGTTGACATCTTTCTTGATCGAGCCGTCCGGCTGGATCGCATCGATGAACCCGGGCAGGCGGTTGTAGTACGCGGCCACGCGCAACGCGGCAGTCTCGCCGATTGGTGCGTTGATCATGCCGCGCACGGCGCCGCCGGTGTCACCGTCGGTGACGCTGCTCAGGCCGATCTCAGCCGAGCCTTCGAATTCTCCGAGCTTCGGCTGTTGCGTGATGTAGCGCAGCGTGCCGGACGAGGAACCCGAGCCGAACCGCGTGCCCTGCGGTGCGCGCAGCACCTCAAAGCGTTGCAGGTCATAGAGCTCCAGATCCGGCGTAAACAACGCGACCGAAATCGGCGATTCGTCGAGGTAGATGCCGACCTGCTCTTTGACGCCGGGCTGATCGCGAATGACCTGGCCGGCGCTGATGCCGCGCATGGCGACCTGGCTCTGGCCCGGGCCAAGGTCCGCGATGCTGAGGCTCGCTACGTTGCGCGCCAGATCGACGATCACCTTGACGTTCGCGCGGCGCATCTGTGCCTGGCTGGGGGCAGCCACCGAGAACGGGACATCCTGCAGCGACGTCTCGCGTTTTTGTGCGGTGACGATGATTTCCTGCAAGGCGTTCTCGTCTTCTGCCTGGGCTGGCGCCGCAATGACCTGCAACAGGGCTGCCGCAAAGGCGGGCGCCCACCGAGCTGTCCGATTCATAGCGATCTCCACATCAATTGTTGATTATTGGGCGTAGCAAAGCTGCGTCGCCGTTACCGAAGGCGCGACTCTAAACTCTTGATTGCATTGGAGCAAGTCGTGACATGCAGCCGTTGTATTTCCGCAACAAAAGCTTGATTATCATGGATCCACCGCCACTGAGCATCGCGCACCACGACCCATGCAAACTGACCGAAACTCTGGCTGGGATCACGATCACGTGTTCGACACCGGCAATCCTGCCGCCGAACGCGGCACGCGGCTCGTCATGTGGATCACCGCCAGCATGATGGTGGTCGAGATCGCCGCCGGCTGGTGGT
>DAIQQI010000107.1:0-9542 GCA_036786925.1 Steroidobacteraceae bacterium | reverse complement strand
AACAAGACCGATGAGGGTCGCCAGCAGAACCGCCGGGTGGTGCTGCGGATCCTCAACAAGTGAGGCTCACCAAGTAGCACGACAGGCCCCGCGCCATGAGTCACGCGGCGCGCGACTGAGCTAACAAAAAAGCCGGGCGTCAGCCCGGCTTTTTTCATGTGCGTCGATCGCTGCTCGACCGTCGGCAAATGCTCAGTTGGAGGGATTCGATGCGGCTTCCGCCGCATCCAGTTGCTGCTTGGCGGCCTGCTGCGCCGCGTCGAGATCTTTCTTAACTTTTGCCTCGAGCTCCCGGCCCTGCCTGGCCTGCTCAGCCGCCGCAGCGCCCTGTGTAGCGGCGGTCGCCGCTGTTTCGGCCAGTCCGCAGCCGCTGATTGCGACAGCCAGCGCCAGCACAGTCAACCGAACAAGCGTGCCAATCATTTTCAGGCTCCTGCCAGTGCTAACGGAACCCGCGCCGTGATCTTGCCGTTGAAGTCAGTCCAGCAATGGTTGGCGAAATCATAGAGTTTGCAGCTCTGCACGCAAGCGCGGAATTCTTTCCAGCCCATGCGATACACCTGGAAATCGCCGGCAAACTTTTCCTTCAGCAGCGCCTGTGCGCGCCGCAGGGCGAACATCGGGATGCGCGGGTTCAGGTGATGCGCATTGTGTTCCATGATGTTGTGCATCACGCGATCAATACCGAAGGGCAAACGCACATTGGCGGTTGCGGTGAGATAGGCCCGGAAGCGCTGCCATTCCTGGCGTTTCTGGAACCAGGCAATGCTCGGATGGGTGTGGTGGACATAGACCACGAAGCCCATGACACCGTTCCAGAGCGCAAACGGCAGCGCCAGGCCTAACACCAGCAGCAACCAGACGTTCTGCTCAGTGCGGCGTGCCACCCAGACGATAACGGCCGCCCAGGCGATGGCCCCGACCGTCACCAGGGCACTGTCCCAGCCATAACGGGCGCGGGTCGCGCCAATCTGACGCTTGGTGGCGAAGTAGAGCTTCTTCCACCACAGCTCATAAAAATAATAGGCGCCATAGCCGAGGCCGCTGCGATAAAAGCGTTCGCGCAGCCGGCGGAATCCACTGGCGGCGTCGTATTCGGCTTTCGACATCGGCGCCCAGACCTGGTCGCGCCCCTTGAGGTTGTTGAAGCCATGATGCGCGACATTGTGGCCGACATCCCAGAGGCTGAACGCGGTCATCGACGGCAGGAAGGCGATGCGGCCGATGATCTGATTCAGGGCTGAGACACCGAAGAAGCTGCCGTGACAGGCATCGTGGCCGATCAGGAACAGCCTGACGATGCCGGCGGTTGCCAGGAGGCTGCCGAGCAACTTGAGCCATATCGAATCGGCGAACAGTGCGATGGCGACGCCGCCGGCAAACATCGCCAGGTCGATCCCCAGCGCCAGAAATTGGCGCCACAGGCCGGCCTTTTCAAAGGCGAGCAAGAGTGATTTACGGGAAATGGTCTGGTCTTCCATGCGGCAATAACCCTGATTGAGGCAGCAGAACCACTAACTCTAGCAACCCGGGCCCGGCCATGGCGAATTTCAGGGCATGGTCTTGGGACAAATCGTCATAAATGGCCGCGTGTTGCACTGCAATTGGGCCCGGACAGGGGCGGTGCGCCGCCTGCCGCGTGGCTCAGGGCCCGTTATCGAGAAAATCCCGCAGCGTCTGCGCGACGCGCGCCGGCGCGACGATGAACCCGAAAATCGGCAGGTCGAGCATTTCAACGAGGTTTGCACCCGGAATCAGGCGGCTGGCCGCACGCGTCGGCTCGGTCATTTCTTCATTGAAAGCGATCAGCAGGGTCGGCACTTTGAGTTTTGGCAGGCTGCTGCCGCTGTCGTAAGTGAAGACGGCGTCCGGTCCCCACCAGCCGTTAGGTCCGGCACGCAGGCGGTCGCCGAAACGACGCAGCCGCGCCTCCGGCGGGCCGGAGTCCTTCGCGTCCAGGACCAATCGCTTGTAGATCGTCGCGACGTAGTTGGGGTCGGTGAAATAGGGGTAGGGCGCGACATGCGCCGCGCGTTCCACGGGTCGCCGCGCCGCATCGTAATGGGGCACTCCGGCGAGGATCAGACGACGCACCAGCTGCGGAAACTGCAGGGCGAACTCAACCGCGATCAGCGAACCGGTGTGAAATCCAAACAGATCGATCTGGCCGCGCGGCGACTTGCTGTCGCCGTGCCCAAGGCTAACAAATGCATCGCCGAGAGCGCCACCGTAATCGGCGATACCGGGCTGCGTGGGCGGCGCGTCGGAGGCGCCGAAGCCGGGCGTGTCCGGGCAGTGCACCACCCGGCTGCTGGCGAGCTCGGTCTGCAGGTCGTGAAACATCTCGCCGGTGGTCGGGCTCGGGTGCAGGCACACGAGCGGCAGGCGTCGTGCGCGCACCAAAGGCTCGGCACTCCAGACATGCACCTGGCCGTAACGTGATGCGGCGTACTGGCGCCAGCGACGCACCTTGGTCGCAGTGGCCGGGGCAACCGGACGCGGCGTCGCCGACGCGGCGCGCTCGCGACGATAGCGCTCGAAGCTGTTGCCGACGCTGACAAATGGCGTGTCGGCCCGCAGATAGTCCGGCATCGTGTTAGCCAGGTAGCCGCGTACCGCGGCCGGAGCGTCGTCAATCGAGGCGATTTTGCGCGATACGGTCTGTATCAGCATCAGCGCCGGCATGCGTCCCATGCGCAACCACGGATGCGGCGTCGAAATCACCGTCAGGATGGTCTGCATGGGCGCGCGTGTCGTCTGTGGATCCTGGATATCGCTGAGCCGGCCCTGGTAGGTGAACCAGCTGCCCTGCACGACATTCGGAAAACTGGTCAGCTCCGGAAAATCTTCGGCCGGCAGCGGATTCGGAAACTGGAATGGGAAGAAACTGTCGTACCAGAGCTCGTCACCGGACTGATGCCAGCTCAGCTGCAGTTTGCGACTGGGGTCCGGCGTGGCGCCGTCGCGGTAGATGCCATACGCGGTGTACAGCGCTTCGACCGGACCATCGCGAATGTCCTGCGGTACCAGCGACTCACCGGTCAGGGGATTTGTCAGCGTGCTGACCGGTTCGCCCGTTGCCAGGTCGCCGAAGTAGCCAATATCAAAGGTGCGATAGCGGAACGAGCCATCGGCTAGCGGCGTCCAGTCGGTGCGGATGACCCCCTGATAGCTGGCCAAGCGCGCCGGTGCGCGCCCCGCAACCAGCAACGACAGGCTGCCGCTGTAACACTGCAGTACGCGCGCGCCGCTCAGATCGCCGCGCAGTTTGACGACCGCACGCAGGCTGTTAGCTGCCTGGGCCAGGTCGAGGGGCGCCGCCGTCGCGCGGCCTTTCGGACTGCGCTCCCGGGTGGCAGCGCCCGCCAGCGCGGGCGCCAGCAGGGATGCGGTCAATATTCGTCGTCGATTGCGATTGGCCATGGATCTTCTTACCAGGGAAGTTGACCGCCGTTGTAGTCCCAGAACTTGCCGGTGTTCTCGACATTCATGCGGTCGATGATGCCGATGACCTTGCCAACCGCTTCCGCGGGCGGCTGCAGCGGCATGCGTACGCCTTTCATCATGTCCGTGTCGACCGGGCCCGGGTTGATTACCCCGACCGCGACCTGGCGGCCTTTCAACTCATAGGCGAGGTTCAGCATCAGCATGTGCGCGGCGGCCTTGCTGGACCGGTACCAATACAGTCGGCCGGCATCAATGTGGCCGAAGGACGCTTCACTGGTGCCGAGCAGCACGATCTTCTTCTGGGCGCTGGCGCGTATGTTGGGTAGCAGTTTCTCGCTGAGATGCATCGGACCGATGGTGTTGACCTCCAGGACCTGGCGGAACACGTCGTAGTCCATCCGCCCCAGCATCTGCGCGGGCACGCCGCCGGAAATGCCCGCGTTATGAATCAGGATATCGATCGGCCGGCCGGCGAGTTTCACGCCGAGCCTGTCGATGCTGGCCGAATCGGCAACGTCCAGCATCTCGACGCTGAGATTCGGGTGGGCGCCGGCGATCGCGGCGAGCGCGGTAGCCTCGGCCGGCTTGCGCGCCGCCGCGATCACCTGCCAGCCGCGCGCCGCATATTGGCGCGCGAGCTCGAGGCCGATACCACGGTTGGCGCCCGTGACCAGGACAGTGGGGGCAGCGGTTTCGGCCAGCGCCGTGTTAGCAGCGAGTACTGCCAGCGCCGCCAGCGCCAGCGGACGAAGGAATTTCATGATGCGGCCTCGGAGTGCTTGGAATGTCTCATTGTGTAATAAACGCCGGCGATGAACGCCAGGTAGAACAGGCTGTCCGTAACCGGATAATCAAAGGGTCTGACCCAGACTTCCCGGTACCAACCCCATTGGCCGGTAAGCTCGCACAGCAGCCAGAACACCGCCACCGCGCCGATGCTATAGCGCAAAGCCGGCGCGATCGCACGCTGTTCGCGCAGCTTGAAGAACACAAAATATAACGACAGCGACGCGATGACAGCTGCGCCGAAATAGGTAAGCGGATGGTTGACACCGGCGATGCGCGGATCGAGCAGTATCAGGACGACGATGTAGCAGAACCAGTTGGTCATCACGAGTTCCATGGCCGCGATACGCGCAAACTGCCGCTTGTAGCCCGGCGTGCCATCGCCGGGACGCATGCCGAAGTTCCGATGCAACCATTGAAAGAACCGGCAGCCGGTATCTTTGTTAGATGCGAAAAACAGGAACATGGCTAACATCAGGAAGCCCGTGG
The DNA here is from genome assembly GCA_036786925.1 of Steroidobacteraceae bacterium. GTDB lineage: Bacteria > Pseudomonadota > Gammaproteobacteria > Steroidobacterales > Steroidobacteraceae > UBA964. Next base: position 4,820 of record DAIQQI010000107.1, on the reverse strand, counting down.
CCTGCATGAAGACGAAGCTCGGGGGCAGTCCCATGGCGCCGTCCGGATAAAACACCGGTGTGACGCCGATCGCGCGGGCAAAAAACTCGAAGGAAAACTCGAACCAGCCGATCCAGACCAGCGCGCCACCCAGAAATCCCAGCCAGGTGGCCGGCAGTTCCGCATGTTTCAGGCCGCGCCAGACAAGCACAAAGCCAGCGGCGCCCATGCCGAGATTCAGGCTGGTGAACATCACCGGGTCCCTGATCTGATGCATCAACACCGAGGTCGTGTGGGCAATCGGTTTCCACAGCCAGATCAGCACAAAAGCCAGCAGCCCGACCCACGGCGCTTTCAGCAGGACCGGGCGTGCCTGCGGCTCCGGCATGGCGGTGGCGGAGGAATTCATGGCCCGAATCTACCCGCACTGCCACGGCCTAACAAATTGAGCAGCGTCTGCTGTTCATTATCGAGTCCGGCAGCAACCCCGGGCTGCCGGTCGGGATCATCGCCGTAGCCGGTGATCGCGTAGGCCCACACGCGCCGCGATGCCGGGTCGCGCAGTACCCCGGCCCGCAGACCATAGGCTTCGCCGAAATGTCCCCAGACCGTGCCAACGCCCGGCAGATCGCGGGAATGCATGCCAAGACCAAAATCGCGATAGAACCCGCGCTCACTGTCGCCATTGCTGCCATCCGCACGCAGCACGAACGGCGCTGCGCGCATCGCCGCGAACGTCCTGCGGTCGAGGCGCGAAAACCAGCGTGCGAGGTCAGGCAGTGAAATGCGCAGGCCACCATGCGGCGAAAAAACCGAACCATTGGTGCCAATGCGGTACTGCGCGAGATCACCGTTCACGGCCGGCAGTGCGCCGCCGAAATCGTCGACCTGCGAAATCCAGGGCCCGGCGGGACCCCAGGGCTGGCCCTCGGTCTGGCGGCGATAAAGCGTGACAACGCGCGCTGGATCAAACGGTTGCGTGATGCGCCAGTTGTAGCCCGCGACCAGAGACTGCGGTTGGAACTGATCCTGTTGCATCAGTTTGTCAAAACGCTGGTTGCTTACGCGCTCGAGAATCTGGCCGAGCAATACATAGTTGAAGTTGCAATAGCGGAAGAAACTGCCCGGCCCGTGATCCGGATCGAACCGATGCGTGCTGGTGGTGGTCGCGTCGATGATCTGCGGCCACGGCAGCCAATACTGGTCGCCGTCCATCATGCTTGACGTGTGATTGAGCAGCTGACGGAGCGTGATTGCCTGAGCCGGAAAAGCCGGGTTCCGAAGCTCGAATCCGAGCAGTGAGCTAACATCCTGGTCCAGCAGCAGCTGCTTTCGCAGGGCCAGCCGCATAACCTCCACCGCGGTGACCATCTTGGAGATCGACGCGATGCGCATCAGTCCGTCGGGCCGCAGAGGCGCGGCGCAATCGCGACCATTCGCCGCAAATCGCGCACAACCACTGGCCAGCGCCTGCAACCGGCCCTTGCGGTCGATGGTTGCGATAACGATGCCAGCGAGTTGTATCCCTGCGCTGCCGGTGCGTATCGCGTCGAGCTCAGCCTGCGTAACGGCGGCGGCAGGCGGCGCCGCAAATGCCAGTCCGATGAGGCCGGCAAAGATTCGAATGGCGCACGCGCTGCTCATGGCCGATGAGGATAAACTACTCATCGGCTGAGCAGGCGTTCGGAGCGGAGATTGCCGTGAGCATCATGAAGGAAGACGATCTGATCGAAAGCGTCGCGGACGCGTTGCAGTACATCTCCTACTACCATCCGCCCGATTACATCACAGCGCTGGCCAAGGCCTATGAGATCGAGCAATCGCCGGCGGCCCGGGATGCGATCGCACAGATCCTGACCAACTCGCGCATGAGCGCCGAGGGACATCGGCCCATCTGCCAGGACACCGGCCTGGTGGTGGTGTTCGTCAAGCTCGGCATGAATGTGCGCTGGGATGCCAGGCGCACACTGAGCGAGATGATCGATGAAGGTGTGCGTCGCGCCTACCTCGATTCCGGCAACAGGCTGCGCGCTTCGATGGTCAGCGACCCGGCGTTCACGCGCAGGAATACCCGTGACAATACCCCGGCGATCGTCCACGTCGAAATGGTCGCCGGCGATCATGTCGAGATCACGTTAGGCGCCAAGGGCGGCGGCAGCGAAAACAAGGCCAAGTTCGCCATGCTCAATCCGTCGGACTCGATCGTCGACTGGGTACTGAAGACCGTGCCGCTGATGGGCGCGGGCTGGTGCCCGCCCGGGATGTTAGGTATCGGCATAGGCGGGTCGCCGGAAAAAGCCCTGCTGCTCGCCAAGGAAGCGATGATGTCGACCATCGACATGGCACAGCTCAAGGCGCGCGGGCCGCGGACCCCGATCGAGGAGCTGCGCATCGAACTGTGCGACAAGGTCAACGCGCTCGGCATTGGCGCCCAGGGTCTGGGCGGCCTGACGACGGTCCTGGACGTGAAAATCCTCGACTATCCGACGCACGCCGCCAGCAAACCCATCGGCATGATCCCGAACTGCGCTGCGACACGGCATATCCATTTTACGCTGGACGGCAGCGGGCCCGCGAAACTTGTGCCGCCGGATCTGGCGTTGTGGCCCAAGGTCAACTGGCAGCCCTCGGCCGAAGCCCGTCGTGTGAATCTCGACCAGCTGACGCCGACTGAAGTGTCTTCCTGGAAACCCGGCGAGCGCCTGCTCCTGAACGGCAAGATGCTGACCGGCCGCGATGCGGCGCACAAGCGCATCGCCGACCTGTTAGCCAACGGCAAGAGCCTGCCGCCAGGCGTCGATTTCCGCAATCGTGCGATTTACTACGTCGGGCCGGTGGATCCGGTCCGGGACGAAGTCGTGGGTCCCGCGGGACCGACCACCGCGACCCGCATGGACAAGTTCACCGATATGATGTTAGGTCAGCTGGGGCTGCGGGTGATGATCGGCAAGGCAGAGCGCGGGCCGGTCGCGATCAAATCAATCCGCAAACATCGCGCCGCCTACCTGATGGCGGTCGGTGGCGCCGCCTACCTGGTGTCAAAGGCGATCAAGGCCTCGCGGGTGGTCGCATTCGAAGAGCTCGGCATGGAGGCCATTTACGAGTTCACCGTCAAGGACATGCCGGTAACGGTTGCAGTGGATGCGAACGGCCAGTCGGTACACCAGACCGGCCCCGCCGAGTGGAGTCAGAAGATCGCGGCCGGCGGCATCCCGCTGCGCACGCGCTAGACGCGGCTCGCTACAGCAGTTCGGCCACTGCGGCCACGACCGCCACATTGCTGGTAGCGGTGCGCCGTTGCCGCGCGATGTCAAGCGCCGCAACGCGGTAGGCTTCGGCGAGCGTCGGGAAGTTGAACACGTTGTCGATGAAGGTATCGACGTCGAAATGCGCGGCGATGCCCATTTGTGCGATGTGCACCAGGTCCGCGGCGCCGTCGCCTACCACCTGGGCGCCTAACACGCGACGGCCGTCCGCGTCGGCCACCAGTTTCAGCAGGCCGCGTTGCGAGCCGGCGATCTGGCCGCGGGCGATTTCCGCAAAGCGCGCGCGACCGACGATTGCGCCGCCGAGGTGCTTGCGCACCGTGGTCTCGTCGCTGCCCACCGTCGCCATTTCCGGAATGGTGTAGATGCCCGACGGCGCGCCGCTGCCGAGGTCATGGTTAACCATCAGACCTAACGCGTGGCACGCGGCGCGGCGGCCCTGTTCCATCGACACGGACGCGAGTGCCGGCGGGCCGATGACATCGCCGGCGGCATAGATGCCGGGCACGTTGGTCGCGAATTCATCGTCAACAGCAATGTGACCGCGCGCCGTAAGTTCGACGCCCGCAGCCGAGAGATTCAGCGTATCGACGTTGGCCAGTCGCCCGGATGCCACCAGCACCTTGTCGACGTGCAGGGTCTCGCCATTGGACAGGCGGCATGCGATCCGGCAGACGCCATCGAACCGCGCACTGACCAGCTCGACCCCGCCGAGGTAATCGCTGCCGTTGCCGCGCAATTCCTCCAGGTAACAGTCAGTCAGTTCGGCGTCGAGGAAGGCCAGCGGTCTTGGGCTGCGATCCACCTGCACCACATGGCAGCCTAACGCTGCGAGCATGGACGCATATTCGCTGGCAATGACGCCGCTGCCCGATACCAGCAGGTTGCGCGGCAGATAGGGCAGGGACAGGATTGAATCGCTGTCCAGTACATGTTCGTGATCAACCGTGATGTTGTTGGGAGCGCGCGGCCGCGAGCCGGTGGCGATAACGACACGCTCGCCCATGACATCGATGTTGCCGCCGTCCGGCAAACGAACCGACAGCAGGCCCGGCGCACGGAAATTCGCGCGGCCACGGAGCAGCGTGATCTGGTTGCGCTCCAGTTGCGCCGCCATGTAGCGATCGTGCGCGGCGACTGTTTCGGCCACTCCAGCTAACAGAGAACACAGGGGTACGTCCAGCAATTCGATTTTCTCGCGGCTTTGCGAGTGCGCGGCGCGGTAGCGCAGGGCCTGTTCGCGCAGCGACTTGCTTGGGATGGTGCCGGAGTGTACGCAGGCGCCGCCGACGGTGGCCTCGCGTTCGATGACCGCGACCCGTTGACCCGACTTGGCGGCCTGTATGGCCGCCTTCTGGCCGGCAGGACCGGAACCAATGACGACAAAATCAAATTTCTGCAAAGGTCCACTCACTTAAAACTCTCCACCGAATTGATGACCGATTCACGCTTGCTCCACAGCGTCCGCAAATCGTCCTGGTAAATGCCGAGTTCCTCGATGATCGGTGCCGCGGCGCTCGCCAGCTCGGGCGGCGTGGCGTCGTCTGCAAATGCCGGCGGGTTTTGCAACTGCGC
>DAIQQI010000395.1:0-2874 GCA_036786925.1 Steroidobacteraceae bacterium | reverse complement strand
GCGACTTCGGCCGAAACTGCCCGGAAACGCCTCCAGCACGCGGGTTGCGACTCTGGCTAACAAGCGGTTGGTCAGGCCTGCGACCGCGTTCTGCTCATGGATCACCAGCGGCCGCCGTGACAGCCAGGCCGCGACGCCGCCGGGTCCGGAGACGAAGCCGCCGAGGCCCACTACCACCACGGGCCGATGCCGGCGCATCGCGCGCAAGGACTGCCACACCGCATGGGCAATGCGAAAAGGCGCGGCAAGCAGTGTTGCCACATGCTTGCCGCGAACTCCACTCACATCAACCCATTCAATCGGAATACCGGCCGCCGGCACCACCCGCGCCTCGATGCCGCGCTGCGTGCCGAGCCACACCACGTCGCAGGCCGCACTCTGCAGCCGGCGCGCGAGTGCCAGCGCCGGAAACACGTGGCCACCGGTGCCACCCGCCATGATCATTGCGAGCGGCCTGTGGCTCATGCCAGCGCCCCGGCCGCATCGCCGCGTGCCACGCGTCGCGTGTTAGCTTCACGCTGGCTGGCGGCGCCCCGGCCCTGGATCGCAGCTTCGTGATACACGCGCAGCAGCAGACCCACCCAGGCCAGCGCTACGATCAGGCTGGAGCGGCCGTAGCTCATCAGCGGCAGCGTCAGGCCCTTGGTTGGCAGCACGCCCATGTTGACGCCGATATTGATCAGGGCCTGGATACCGACCCACAGGCCGAAGGCGGCGGCGAGACTGGCCTGGAACTTGAGCCCGGCATCCGCCGCCAGGCGCGCGATCCACAGCGAGCGCCACACCAGCAGCACGAACAGCGTCAGCGTCAGCAGCACACCCGCCAGGCCCAGTTCCTCCGCCAGCACGGCAAACAGAAAATCGGTATGTGCCTCCGGCAGATAAAAGAGTTTTTGCACCGAGGCGCCGAGGCCGACACCGAACCATTCGCCGCGACCGATCGCGATCAGCGACTGGGTCAGCTGAAAGCCACTGTTGTAAGGATCGGCCCAGGGATCAAGAAACGTGGTCAGGCGCTTGATGCGGTAGTCCGCGCTCATCATGAACAGGCCCAGCACGGCCGCGCCCGCGAGCCCCAGCGCACCGACATAGCGCAGCCGCGCGCCGGCGAGGAACAGCACTCCAAACCCGGTCGCAAACAACACGGTCGCAGCTCCGAAATCCGGCTCGCCCAGCAGCAGCACAAAAAATCCCAACAACAGCGCCAGCGGCTTCGCGAGGCCGGCGAAGGTAGTGCGCAATTCTTTTTCGCGCCGCGCCGCATAGCTGGCGATGAATATGAGCACCAGCACCCGGGCGACTTCCGAGGCCTGCATGTTGAACCCGGCCATGCGGATCCAGCGGCGGCTGCCGTTCACGGTATAGCCAATCCCGGGGATCAGCACCGCGAGCAACAATGCCGCGGCGACGATCAACAGCGGCAGCGACATCTTTTCGAGCAATTCGGTGCGCACGCAGAACACCAGCGCGGCGGCGCCTAAACCGAGCGCAGTCAGGATCAACTGCCGCTGCAGGTAGGCAAACGGCTCGCCCGACTGCTGGCTGGCGATGGAAATCGACGCCGACGTCACCATCACCAGGCCTAACAAACTGATGGCCAGCACCAGCGCGACCGTGACCCAGTCGATGCGTATGCCGGTCCGTTGCTGGGGTCGAATCGCGCTCATTCAGGCAATCTCCGCACCGCATCCGCAAACACATCGCCGCGGTGCGCATAGTCGCGAAACATGTCGAGGCTGGCGCAGGCCGGCGACAGCAGCACCGAGTCGCCGGCGACCGCAGACTGCGCCGCGGCCGCCACCGCGTTTTCCAGGCTGGAACAGAATTCGAGCTCGCAGACACCGTGCAGGGCCGCAGCCACCTGGCGCGCATCGCGGCCGATCAGCAGCACACGCCGGACCTTGCCGCGAAATGCCGCCGCCAGCGGCGCAAAGTCCTGCTGCTTGCCATCGCCGCCGGCGATGACCAGCAACGGCCCCGGCATGCCTTCCACGGCCGCGAGAGTCGCGCCGACATTGGTGCCCTTGGAATCGTCGACCCAGGCGACACCGCGCCGCTCGCGCACGCACACCGAGCGATGCGGCAGGCCGGTGAAGTCCCGCAGGGTCTGCAACATGGCCGGGCGCGGCAACCCGCAGGCGTCGCCCAGCGCCAGCGCCGCGAGCGCATTGGCGGCATTGTGCCGGCCGCGGATGCGCAACTCCCGCTGGGCTAACAACGGCCCCTCGGGACCGTGCAGCCAATCCTCCCCCGCATGACTCGCGATGCAGTAGTCCGCGGGGGTGGTGACGGCGAACGTGCGGCGCCGCGCGCGCCCGGTCGGCATGTCGCGCACCCAGGGATCCTCGTCAGTCACGACTGCCGTGCCGCAACGCTTGAAAATCGCGGCCTTGGCGGCTGCATACTGCGCGCTATCGGCATAGCGATCCATGTGATCGGGGGTCACATTGAGCACGGTCGCGGCCTGCAGCCGCAGCGATGGCGCCGCTTCCAGCTGGTAACTCGACAATTCGAGCACATAGAGCTGCGTGGCCGGGTCGCCTAACAAGTCGAGCGCGGGCGTGCCGAGATTGCCGCCGACCCGCACCCGCAGTCCGGCGCGCTCGGCCATCTGGCCCAGCAATGTGGTCACCGTGCTCTTGCCATTGGTGCCGGTGATGCCGACCGCGGGCGCGGCCGCGGCGCGCGTGAACAGTTCGACGTCACCGACCACGTCGATGCCCTGGCGCCGCGCCTCGCGGAAGATCGGCTCGCGCAGCGACACGCCTGGGGACGCGACCGCGATGGTCGCGCCCGCGAGCAGCGGACTGGCGAACTCGCCCATCGCCAGCGGCGCGCCCGGCGCGAGCCGGCGGCATTCCTCGCTGCCCGGCG
>DAIQQI010000106.1:4185-9557 GCA_036786925.1 Steroidobacteraceae bacterium | reverse complement strand
GAAAGTTTTGACGCCAGCTTTTTCCATTTCTTTCCGAAAATGGAGTCGGCTTTCGATGAACTGCGAAGTGGAAGCAACGAGGCGGGGGCTGGTGTGGGCGCGCCAGCCGTGCCGAACAGCGCACCATTGATGAATGCACCGATCGTGTCGAAGGTCGTCTTGAGCTGCGCGACGCCGAGCATCCAGCTCAGGCGCTGCTCCGCGGGCGAGGTCAGGCGCAACTCGTAGGTATCCTGTTTCTGCTCGTTCGTGAGATAGACCTGGTAACGATCCTCAGGCGCGAGTTCAAAGTCCCGAACCTGCTTGAGGGCCTGCTTCTGCTTGCTCGCGATCGCTGTCAGCTTGTAGCCGCCGAAGACGGACCAGTCTGCCGACAGTGCGGCGAGCCTGTGGTTGAAAACGAGCTTGTGCTCCTGCAGCGGAATGAGCGGCAGCGTAGATAGCGGCAACTGAATGTTGACGCCCACTGCACCACTCGGCGCGCGCAACTCACCGCAAAACGGCTGGCGCGACTGCGCGAGCGTCATGCCGGCGGGCAGGCCCGCCAGGGGCCGGCTCGTGAAGCCCGGGAACGGGCCGCAGTTGTGTTCCGGCCAGCGCGCAATCAGCGTGGTCGCTGCCGGACCGTCCTCGTCATCACGATAGCTGTAGCGCATCCGGATCGAGAGGTCCTCGGTTGGAGTGAAACTCAGCGTGCCCGCCGCGTAGCGCTGCTCGGACTCGCCCAGCCGCCCGCCAAATGCGTTCCTGTAGAAGCCATTGAACGAGCTGCCATCAAACAGGATCCGTCCCGCCAGCTTGTCCTCGATCAGCGGGCCCTCGAGCGAACCTTGAAACCGGGTGTCGCCATAGGTGGCCGCGGTCGCACTGACACGGCCCTTGATCTCATTGCCGGGCACGGTCGTGATCAGGCTGATCGCACCGCCGAAGGTCGCGCGACCAAACAATGCCGATTGTGGCCCCTTGACAACTTCGACCCGCGCCAGATCCTCGGTGCCGATGGTCGAGGGGTTGCCGACATAGGGCACGCCGTCGATAAATGTCGTCACGAGGTCTTTGCGGTTGTCACCAGCCGGGGAAAGCTGCGTCATGCCGCGAATCGAGAAATCGCCCGCCGCGCGCGAAGCGCCCTGGTTAAACGTCAGGCCCGGTGCGAACTTCGCAAGGTCCGAGAGCGACTGGGCGCCGCGCTCTTCGATCTGCGTGGCCGAAAACGCCTGGATTGTGACTGGCACGAGTTGCAGGGACTCTTCGCGCAAACGCGCGGTGACCACAATTTCCTCAAGGCCCTCGGATGCTCCCGGTTTGTCCTGTGCCTGGCTGACACTGACGCAGGTGATGGGCATTGCCGCGGCGATAGCTAGCAGCTTCAAACCACGAATGTGCAGCACGTTTTGGTTACTCATAAGTCTATAGTTCCCTGGAAAATCCATTGATTGGCGATCAAAGCCTGGCCCGACGTTAACTGGCGCTGCAGCCGTCGTCGATGTCTTTCGCAAGCGGAGCCATACCGTAAGCGCATAGCGGCGTTGCGGCGCCGCTACAAGCACGTTAATGCCGTAGCATCAGGGCCTGGGCTTTCGATCGCGAGCGTACGCCTCGAAGCTCGATACATTGGGTTCTGTCCACTTATCCGGCGCTGACAGGTATTTGGGGAAGCGTTTTTCCGTGTACGCCAGAACGTCCGGCGGCAGGTCCTCAGGCCGGGTCAGCTTCAGGGTATGCGAGCGGTAGAACAAATGGCCTTCGCGCTGCCCCATCAGCATCCACGGCAGCCAGGTCGCGACGCGATTCCAGCTACCGTAGGTCTTGATGCTGGGGATACTTCGGTCTGTTAGCTCACGGCGATCGAGCCGCCATTGCTGGTATTCGCTGACGCGCACGCGCTCGCCGGGCGACTCGCGCTTCCAGATCGCAGGATCCAGCGGCGATTTCCAGTCGAGGTTCACATCGAACGCGGTCATGGCGTGCGGACCCACGAAATGCCAGGGCATCAGGAACTTGATGGTCGGCGAGTGCTGATCCTTGGTGGCATTGAAGCCCAGGGTGAATTCGGGCTTGAGGACCACGTTTACCGGGTCATTGTTGATCGGGTAGACCTCAACGTCTTCGTCGATCAAGGGGTTCCGCCAGGTCTCCATGATCCGACCGGTAGCCAGGTCCTTGTAGTAGCCAACCTCGCGCCACAAACAACGAAACGAACCGTCAGCCTGCGGCTCGGTGCGGCCAATCCCGAAGCCCTCGACGTCGAACAGCGGCTTGACGATCTGCCGATCGCCGATGACCGAAAACACCCGGCCACCAAACCAGCCAACTGACCTGGCGGCGGGATCCAGCGAGCGCGTCAGGCGAATATAGGCATTGAGATTATCCGTGGGTGACAGCGGATCGAAATTGCCACTGGTCGCCGCAGCTGACTCAGCCGCCCGACCTAACGAGGTTGCGGCCAGCAGGCTGGCAGCGGCGCCCAGCAGGGAGCGGCGGCCACAATGGGCATTGAGCAGATTCTGAAGCATCGACAACCTCGCGAGGGTTACTGGAAGGGTGCGAACGAACATTTACCATCCTGCAGTGCTCTCGCGAAAGATGGGCGGTATACATTTTGTGCATGGCATGGATACCGCAACTGATCTAGAGTCTCCCAATCATGAGCAAGACCGAACATCCCTACAGCCTGGTCACCGAACAAGACGGCATCGTCTACGTGTCGGGCGCAACCACGATCAATTACGACACTCACCAGCCCATCCCGGGCCGGCGTGAAGCGCTGGACGCAGCGTTGAATGAGGTTGAGCGGCGACTCGGGACCGTGGGGCTCGGCCTGGCACAGGTCGTCAAGGTCACGTACTACCTGATCGACATCGGCCTGCGCACCGAAGCGAATCAACAGTTCGAGCAGCGCTTCAGCCATCCACGCCCGGCGCGCACCGTGGTCGCCGTTTCAGCAATTCCCTACAACGGAATCGCCGTCATCGACGTGACCGCGCACCGCTCGCGGACGCGAACCGCTACCGCATAACTTGCGGCCGCCACCTGCCGGCCGCGGCCCGCACCGCCCTGCCGATTCTTCGCCAGCTCTCGGTTGGCGTTATACGCAGTTTTAATATATACTGCGTATAACCTGGACATCGGGGCGCCATGGAAACACTGCCGGAATCGACCCGTCTTCTGTACTCGCAGCTGCTGTCGCAGTGCCTGCAAAGCACCGCCCCCAGCGGTCGCGGCCTGTCCTTCGTGTCGAAGCGCATCAAGGGCGGTAAGCACTGGTATTTACAGCTGACGGTGGGCAGCCAGAAGACCCAGCACTACGTGGGCCCGGACACCGACGAGGTGCGACACCTGATCCAAAACGAGAAAGCGCGCTGGAAAAGTGCCGCGCCGGATCTCGCCATTCGCGAACAACTCGTATCCATGCTTGCAAGTGGCGGCGCCTATACCGCCTCCAGCATCGACGCCCGGGTCTTTGAACTCCTGGAACGTGTCGGCGTGTTTCTGGCAAAAGGGGCGATTGTCGGCTCGCACGCCTTTGCACTTTACGGAAACATGCTGGGCGTTCGCTGGGACTCGGAAACGACGAGAACGCAAGACATCGACGTCGCCACCGAGCGCCATGTCGTCATCGGCATAGCCAACCGCAAGATCAATCTGCGGCAGGCGATCATTGACTCAGAACTCGGGTTCATCGAAATCCCGGCACTCAATCGCAAAGCACCCTCAACCAAATTCCGCATTCGCGGCCAACAACTGAGCGTGGACATACTGACGCCCATGTCAGGCCGTACGTCAGCCAGGCCCGTCCACATCCCGGCTCTCGACATATATGCGGAACCGATCCGCTTTCTGGACTACCTGCTGGTCGACATGCAGCCCGCGGTCCTCGTGGCCAGAGCTGGCGTGCTGGTCAACGTGCCTGCCCCGGCCCGCTTAGCGCTCCACAAACTCGTCACATCGCAACGGCGCGTCGCAGCGTTTCAAAGCAAGTCGCGCAAGGACCTCGCGCAGGCGGACCAATTGCTGCGCCTGCTGGCGCGTGACCGGCCGGGTGATTTACGGCGCGCTTGGCAGGCGGCCGGCCAGCAGCCGGGAAAATTCATGCAACAACTGCGCGCCGGCATGAAGCGCCTTCCGGCAGAATCGGCAATGGCCCTCGCAAGAATCACCAGGAATTAGCCGGAGCCCGACCGATGAACGACACCCCCGCCTACACGCCGCCAAAAATCTGGCAATGGACCATGAAGAGCGGCGGCCAGTTCGCGAACATCAACCGCCCGGTCGCCGGCGCCACGCACGACAAGGCGCTGCCGGTTGGCCGCCATCCGCTGCAGCTCTATTCGCTGGCCACACCTAACGGCGTCAAGGTCACCATCCTGCTGGAGGAACTGCTGGCGCTCGGTCACCGCGGCGCCGAGTACGATGCCTGGCTCATCCGGATCCGGGACGGCGAGCAGTTCAGCAGCGGCTTTGTGACCGTCAACCCGAACTCCAAGATCCCGGCGCTGCTGGACCGCAGCGCAGCAACGCCGATCCGCGTGTTCGAGTCCGGTGCGATCCTGCTCTATCTTGCCGAAAAGTTCGGCGCGTTCCTGCCGACTGACCCCGCAACGCGCGCCGAGTGCCTGTCGTGGCTTTTCTGGCAGATGGGCAGCACACCCTACCTGGGCGGCGGCTTTGGCCACTTCTACGCCTACGCGCCGACCAGGATCGAGTACGCGATCGACCGGTTTACGATGGAAGTGAAGCGCCAGCTGGATGTGCTCGATCGCCGCCTCGCGCAGTCAAAGTATCTGGCCGGCGGCGAGTACACGATTGCCGACATGGCGGTGTGGCCCTGGTATGGCGCGCTGGTGCAGGGCGCGGTCTACAACGCCGGCGAGTTCCTGCAGGTCCAAACCTATACCCATGTCCAGCGCTGGACCCAGGACATTGCCCAGCGCCCCGCGGTGCGCCGCGGTCGCATGGTCAACCGAACCTACGGCGATCCCGCCGAGCAGCTGCACGAACGGCACGACGCCAGCGATTTCGACCACAAGACGCAGGACAAGCTGGCGGCTAACAGCGCGCCCCCGGGCGGCTGACGGATTCAGCCCAGCGGCGCGAACTGCGCCGTGAAGTGCCGCATCGCGCGCGGCTGCTGCACCATCCGGTAGCCGCGGAGTTTTTTCCGGTCCGCGGAAATTTCGGCGAAGGTCTCGACGACATAGTCGGCGTGCGATTGCGTATAGACGCGCCGTGGCATCGCGAGGCGCACCAGGTCCATGGGCGCGGGCCGCTCGGTACCCTCGGCCGACATGCCGAACATGACCGTGCCGATTTCGCAGCTGCGTACGCCGCCGTATTCATACAGCGCGCAGGCCAGCGCCTGCCCCGGATAC
>DAIQQI010000106.1:0-4175 GCA_036786925.1 Steroidobacteraceae bacterium | reverse complement strand
CAACCAGCCGCGCGCGTCGACGAATACCGCATGGCCGCCGACGGGACGCACGATCGGGATTCCCAGCGCTAACAAGCGCTCGCCGATGTAGGCGTTGGTGCGAATCCGGTAGGCGAGATATTCCTCATCCACGATCTCGGTCAGGCCCTGGGCAATCGCCTCCAGGTCGCGTCCCGCCAGGCCGCCGTAGGTCGGGAACCCCTCGGTTTGAATCAGCCGCGTGCGCGCCTGCTCGGCGAGCTGATCGTCATTCAGCGCCAGCCAGCCGCCGATGTTGGCGAAGGCATCCTTCTTGGCACTCATGGTCATGCCGTCGGCATCGGCAAACATGTCGCGCACGATGTCGACCACGCCGCGCGCGCCCTGGCCCGGTTCGCGGATCTTGATGAACCAGGCATTTTCGGCGAAGCGGCAACCATCGATGATCATCGGTATGCCGTGGCGCCTGCCGAGCGCAGCGACCGCGCGGATGTTCTCCAGGCTCACCGGCTGGCCGCCGCCGGCGTTGTTAGTCACCGTCAGCATCACGCAGGGCACCTTGCCGCGCTCGGCGTTGAGCAGCGCCTCGAGGCGCGCAAGGTCCATGTTGCCCTTGAAGGGATGCAGGTTGGCGGGATCGCGCCCCTCCTCGATCAGGAGATCGACGGCCTGCGCGCCGGTGGCCTCGATATTGCCGCGCGTGGTATCGAAGTGCGTGTTAGACGGGATCACGCGCCCTGCTCCGCCTAACAAGTGAAACAGGATGGCCTCGGCGGCGCGGCCCTGGTGCGTCGGGATGATGTGGCGGAACGGCATCAGGTGCCGCACCGCCGTCTCAAAGCGCTTGAACGACGGCGACCCGGCATAGCTCTCGTCACCCTGCATCATGGCCGCCCACTGGCGCGCACTCATCGCGGCGGTGCCCGAATCGGTCAGCAGGTCGATAATCACATCCTCGGATTGCAGCGCAAACAGGTTGTAGTGCGCCTGGATCAGGAGCTCGCGTCGCTGCGCGCGCGTAGTCATGCGGATGGGTTCAACCGACTTGATGCGGAAGGGTTCGATAACAGTTTTCAATGGCTCTCCTTAACCGCGCAGGCGCGCGCCCTGCGGATCGTAGAGCGGTTCGATGCGTACCGTGGCGCGACACATCTCACCCAGGATATCGATCTCCAGAGTCTCGCCTTCGCGCGCCAGTGCCGTGGGCACGTAGCCGGCCGCAAGACTCTTGCCGACGCAATGACCATAGGCCCCCGAGGTCACGTAGCCCACGGCCTTGCCATCCTTGAGGATCGACTCGTAACCCACGACATCGGCGTCGATCGCAGCGACTTCCAGGATCACGAAACGCCGCACCGGCCCGCCGACGCGCTCGGCCACGGCGGCGCTGCGACCCGTGAACTCAGGTTTGTTGAAATCGACGAAACGATCCAGGCCGGTTTCGGCGGCGGTGTAGTCCGGCCGAAAATCCTTGTTGAACGAGCCGTAGCCCTTCTCCAGGCGCAGCGATGACAGCGCCCGACCGCCGAATCTTGTTAGTCCGAGATCGCGCCCCGAATCCCACAGGTCGTCGTACAGCGACGCGAAATAATCCGGCGTGGTCCAGATCTCATAGCCCAGTTCACCGGTAAATCCGGCGCGCGTGACAATCGCCGGTGCAAAGCCAACCGTGGTTTCCCGGACCTGGAACAGCTTGAACGCCGCCGCCGACAGGTCCACCCGCACCAGGCGCTGTAGCAACGCCCGCGCGCCAGGTCCGGCAATCGATACGCCGGCGAGCGTGCTTGCGGCCGAGCGCACGAACACATCGGCTGGTGGCTCAGCCTGCCAGAACCAGCGTAAATGAAATTCTTCCGCGAATCCCGAACCGATGATCAGGAAGCGATCTTCCGCGAGACAGGCGATCGACAGATCGCCGACGATTCGTCCCGCCGTGTTCAGCATGGGCGCGAGCCCCAGTCGCCCGGGCTTTGGAATGCGCGACGCAAACACGCGATCGAGCCAGGCGCGCGCGCCCCGGCCGGTCACTTCGTATTTGCCATAGTTGCTGGTCTCGTAGATCCCGACACCCGCGCGCACCGCGCGGCACTCGGCGCCCACGATCGGAAACGCTTCGGAGCGCCGGTAGGTCGGCGTTTCGTTGCGCGCCACGCCGGGAGGCGCGAACCACAACGCCTGCTCGAGCCCGAAGTTCGCGCCCATGACCGCCCCGGCGCCTAACAAGCGATCGTAAATGGGCGAGCGGCGCACCGGTCGCGCCGCGGGCAGCTCTTCGTTAGGATAGGCGAGCCGAAACCGGCGCGAGTAATTCTCCGGCACCTTGATGGCCGTGTATTTTGGCGTGGCAAAACTGCCGAAGCGCGCCACGTCCATCGAAATGATGTCCTGCCCGGGATCGTTGTGCGCCATCCAGCGCGACAGCACGAGCCCGATGCCGCCACCCTGGCTGAAGCCGGCCATGACGCCACAGGCCACCCAGAAGTTCTTCAGGCCGCGAACGGGACCGACCAGCGGATTGCCGTCCGGCGCGAACGTGAACGGACCGTTGATTGCCTTGCGAATGCCGACGCGACCTAACGCGGGGAAATGCTTGAAGCCCACCTCGAAGTATGGCGCGAGCCGCGCAAAGTCATCGGGCAGCAGCTGCATCGAAAAATCATCCGGGGTCCTGATCGGCGCCCAGGGAATGCCGTTGGGCTCATAGGTGCCGATCAACATGCCGCCGCGTTCCTGCCGCAGGTAGATCTCACCCGCGTAATCAGTCGTGTTGACGACTTCGCGATCGCGGCCCTTGAGCTCCGGGAGGTCCTCCGTTAGCAAATAATGATGCTCCATCGCCAGCACCGGCAGCTCGATGCCCACCATGTGGCCGACTTCGCGCGCCCAGAGTCCCGCGCAATTGATCACATGCTCGGCGTGCACCGTGCCCTTGTCGGTCAGCACGTCCCAGGAGTGATCGCGCCGCTGCGTCAGAGACAGCACGCGCGTAAAGCGTTCGACCGACGCTCCCAGCTGGCGCGCCGCTTTCGCATACGCATGCGTGGTGCCGGACGGATCACAGTGTCCGCCATCGGCGCGCCACAGGGCGCCGCAGAAATAGCTCGGGTCGATCAGCGGATTCAGCTGCTGCGCCTCCGCCATGGAAATCATCTGCGTTTCCATGCCGAGGTAGCGCGCCCGCGAACAGATGAGTTTCAGGCTGTCGAGTTCGCCCTGGGTCGCCGCGAGCATCAGGCCGCCGTTAGGATGCAGCCCGCAGGACTGACCCGACAGCGCTTCGATCTCGCGATAGAGATCGATGGTGTATTTCTGCAGGCGCGAAATGTTCGCCTCGCCGTTGAACGTGTGCATGCCGCCGGCCGCATGCCAGGTCGAGCCCGCGGTCAGCTCGCTTTTTTCAATCAGCATGACGTCGGTCCAGCCGATCTTCGCGAGGTGGTAGAGCACGCTGGCGCCGACCACACCACCACCGATGACCACGGCTCGTGCAGAACTGTTCATAAGCCATCCCTGTTTTCGCGCGCCATCATAGCGTTTCGTTCCAAGCGGCACAGGGACCCTGCTTGACGCCCGCACCCTCAAGCGCGACCCTAGCCCGCACAATGACAAAACCTGCAACGGCCCGCTGGCTGGGCATGGCACTCGCGCTGCTCGCCGCGCTGCCACTGCAGGCCGCGGTGGTCGTGTCCTCCAAGCTGTCGACAGAATCGGCGATGCTGGGCCAGATGATTCGCCTGGTACTGCAGGCGCATGGCATCCCGACGGTAGACCGCACCACGCTCGGCGCAACTCCGGTGGTGCGCAAGGCGCTGATCGCGGGCGAAATCGACATTTACGTCGAGTACACCGGCAATGCCGGCTTCTTTTTCAACCGGCCCGCGGACCCGGTGTGGAAGGACCTGCGCCAGGGCTATGAACTTGGCGCCAGGCTGGACTACGAGGCCAATCGCATCGTCTGGCTGACGCCGGCGAATGCCAGCAATTCCTGGGCGCTGGCGGTGCGGCGCGACGTCGCGAGCGCCCAGCGCCTGAAAACCATGAGCGACTTTGCGCGCTGGGTGGCGGGCGGCGGCGCGGTGGTGCTGGCGTGTTCGGCCGAGTTCGCGAATGCCGGGACCCTGCGTTCGCTCGAGAAAACCTATGGCTTCCATCTGCGATCCGACGAAACGGTTCCAGATCAGCTGGTAGAGACGCCA
>DAIQQI010000105.1:0-9559 GCA_036786925.1 Steroidobacteraceae bacterium | reverse complement strand
CAGGCCGCGCGCCCGGCGAGGCGCCGCCCTGTTTGTACGACTACCTGCCTGACGGCGCGTTATTGATCGTGGACGAAAGTCACCAGACCCTGCCGCAGCTCGGCGCCATGTTCAAAGGCGATCGTTCGCGCAAGGAGACCCTGGTCGAATACGGGTTCCGGCTGCCCTCGGCGCTCGATAACCGGCCGCTGCGCTTCGAGGAATGGGAAAAACGCGCGCCGCAGATGATTTTTGTGTCGGCGACACCCGCGGCCTACGAGAAAGCCCATGGCGGACAACTGGTCGAACAGCTGGTCCGGCCCACCGGCCTGGTAGATCCGCTGGTCGAGGTGCGCCCCGTGCGTACCCAGGTCGACGACCTGCTGTCCGAGATCCGGCTCTGTCTCGTCAAGGGTGAACGCGTGCTGGTCACGACATTGACCAAGCGCATGGCTGAAGACCTGACCGAGTATCTCAACGAACATGACGTCCGCGTGCGTTATCTGCATGCCGACGTTGAGACCGTCGAGCGCAGCGAGATTATCCGCGACCTGCGCCTCGGCCGCTTCGACGTGCTGGTCGGTATCAACCTGCTGCGCGAAGGCCTCGACATGCCGGAGGTGGCGCTGGTGGCCATCCTGGATGCCGACAAGGAGGGCTTTCTGCGCTCGGAAGTGTCGCTGATCCAGACCACCGGGCGTGCGGCGCGCAACTTGAATGGCCGCGTGATCATGTACGCGGACCGGGTCACGGGCTCGATGGAACGCGCGATCGCCGAGACGGAGCGCCGCCGCAATCGCCAGATTGCCTACAACCTCGAGCACGGCATCACGCCGCGCGGCATCATCAAGGCCGTGGCGGATGTCATGGAAGGCGCACGCTCCGAGGCCGGGACAGCGGGGCGCGCCAAGGGCAAACGCGGCGCCGATGCTAACAAGAGTGCTGGCGGGATCGACGCCAGCCCGCTAACAATGGCGAACCTGACACCCGAACAGCGCATCCGCAAGATCAAGCAGCTGGAGGCCGAGATGTTCCGGCGCGCGCGCAACCTCGAATTCGAGGAAGCGGGGCGGTTGCGGGACCAGATCGAGACCCTGAAACGGCGGGAATTCGGGGTCGGACGGTCGCAGGCGGGCTAGGAACAGCGCTCCAGGACCCGCGTGCTGTCGCAAGTTGCCCGGGCGGACCGGCTCCGGTATTGTTCGCGCCCCAATAGGCGCGTAGCTCAGTGGTAGAGCATCACCTTGACATGGTGGTGGTCGGTGGTTCGATCCCACTCGCGCCTACCAATTTCCTTGAGGTGTGGCAGCGATGCCGGTGATCACGCTGCCCGACGGCAGCCAGCGAAAATTCGAGCAGCCGGTCAGTGTCGCGGACGTGGCGAAAGCCATCGGCCCGGGCCTGGCCAAGGCCGCGATTGCCGGCCGCGTTGACGGCAAGCTGGTCGACACCTCGTTTGCGATCCAGGCGGACGCCAGCCTCGCGATCGTCACCGAAAAAGATCCGGCGGCGCTCGAGATCATCCGCCATTCCACCGCGCATTTGTTAGCCCAGGCGGTGCAGTCGCTGTTCCCGGACGCGCAGGTCACGATCGGTCCGGTGATCGATGACGGCTTCTACTACGACTTCGCCTACAAACGGCCGTTCACGACCGAAGACCTGGCGGCCATCGAAGCCAGGATGCTCGAAATCGCGCAGGCGGATCTCGCGGTCAGCCGGCGCGAAATGCCCCGTGATCAGGCTGTTAGCTTTTTCAAGGAACTCGGCGAGCATTACAAGGCCGAGATCATCGCCAGCATCCCGTCCAACGAGCCGATCTCGCTCTATGGCCAGCGCGGCTGGGTGGACCTGTGCCGCGGGCCGCACGTGCCGTCGACCGGTAAATTGAAGGCTTTCAAGCTGATGAAGGTGGCCGGCGCCTACTGGCGCGGCGATTCGCGCAACGAAATGCTGCAGCGGATCTACGGCACCGCGTGGCTGAACGACAAGGATCTCAAGGAATACCTGCACCGGCTGGAAGAGGCTGAAAAACGCGATCACCGCAAGATCGGCCGCGAGCTCGACCTGTTTCACATGCAGGAAGAGGCGCCGGGCGCGGTGTTCTGGCACCCCAAGGGCTGGACGATTTTCCAGCAGCTCATCGGCTACATGCGCACCAAGCAGCGTGCCGCGGGTTTCGATGAGGTGAATGCCCCGGAAATTCTCGACCGCAGCCTGTGGGAAGCTTCCGGCCACTGGGCGCAGTTCGGCGAGAACATGTTTACGACCCAGACGCCGGATGAACGCGTCTATGCGATCAAGCCGATGAATTGCCCCGGGCATGTGCAGATCTTCAAGCAGGGCATTCGCAGTTATAAGGACCTGCCGATCCGTTTTGCCGAGTTCGGCAAGGTGCATCGCTATGAACCCAGCGGCGCGCTCCATGGGCTGATGCGGGTGCGGGCCTTCACGCAGGACGATGCGCATATTTTTGTCAGCGAAAACCAGATCACGGCCGAGTCGGTCGCGGTCACGCGGCTGATCCTCGACATCTACAAGGACTTCGGCTTCGACGAGGTCCGCATCAAGTTCTCGGACCGCCCGCAGAAGCGCGTCGGGTCGGATGCGGTTTGGGATAAGGCCGAATCCGCCCTCAAGGCGGCCACCGCCGCGGCAGGCATCGAGACTTCGCTGAACCCGGGCGAGGGGGCGTTCTACGGTCCGAAGCTGGAGTTCGTGCTCCGGGATGCCATCGGCCGGGACTGGCAGTGCGGGACCCTGCAGGTCGACCTGAACATGCCCGGCCGGCTGGGCGCCACCTATATCGATGAGCACAGTGCCCGCCAGACCCCGGTCATGCTCCACCGGGCCATTTTTGGCTCCCTGGAGCGGTTTTTTGGCATATTGCTGGAACACCATGCCGGCAGGCTGCCGACCTGGCTGGCGCCCGTACAGGCGGTTGTCATGAATATCACCGACAAGCAGGACGGCTATTGCCGCGAAGTCACCGAATTCCTTAAGAATCAGGGGCTTCGGGTCGAGTCCGACTTGCGAAACGAGAAGGTCGGCTTTAAGATTCGCGAGCACACGCTCGTTCGTGTGCCGTTTTTACTGGTGGCCGGCGACAAAGAAGTTGCCGGCCGTTTTGTTTCTGTGCGAACCCGTAGCGGCAAGGACCTCGGGTCCATGACGCCAGCCGACTTTGTTAGCCGGTTGCGTCCTGAACTCGACAGCTATGGGCGCCGTACGTTGGAGGATTGACTTATCTCGACTGCAATCAAGCGCGTCCGGCGCAATGACGAAATTACCGCACCGCAGGTGCGAGTTATCGGGGCCGACGGCGGCCAGGCAGGCATCATGACCCGCTTTGAGGCACTCAGCCTCGCCCAAGTCAGCGAACTGGATCTCGTGGAAGTCTCGCCCACGGCGGAGCCGCCGGTGGTGCGTATCATGGACTTCGGGAAGTATCTCTTCGAACAGAAGAAGAAAACCCACAACGCGCAACGCAAGCAGAAGCAGCAGCAAGTCAAAGAAGTTAAGTTTCGCCCCGGAACGGATGAGAACGATTACCAGGTCAAGCTGCGTAATCTCATTCGCTTCCTGACCGAGGGTGATAAGGCCAAGGTAACTTTACGTTTCCGCGGCCGTGAGATGGCGCACCAGGAAGTAGGCCGCAAACTTCTCGATCGGTTGGCTCTGGACCTCGCCGCACATGCGACGGTGGAACAGAACCCGCTGATGGAAGGGCGGCAGATGGTCATGGTATTTGCGCCAAAGAAAGTGCGCTGACGCGAGTCAGTGCATGCCCGTAGCGGGCATCGCAATTGTGCGATGCCTTGTGACCGGAGCTAACAAGGAGACGACGATGCCCAAGTTGAAGACCAACCGGGCAGCGGCCAAGCGTTTTCGCAAGACTGCGAAAAGCTGGAAGGCTTATTCAGCCGGCCGCCGCCACAATCTCGGCCACAAGCCGCGTAAAACCAAGCGCCAGCTCCGTTCCGGAGGTTCCTCGCTCGTCCATAAGAGCGATACCCACCGGATCGACCGGTTAATGCCTAACACCTGAGGAGCTGAACCATGGCAAGAGTAAAACGTGGTGTGACCGCAGGTCGCCGCCATAAGAAGGTCCTTGGCAAAGCCAAGGGTTACTACAACGCGCGGCGCAAGGTATTCCGCGCCGCCAAGCAGGCGGTTATCAAGGCAGGGCAGTACGCCTATGTCGGTCGTCGTCTGAAGAAGCGCGACTTCCGCGCGCTCTGGATCCAGCGCATCAACGCCGCAGCGCGCCTGTATGAAATTTCTTACAGCCGCCTGATGAATGGCCTGAAGCTGGCGATGATCGAGATCGATCGCAAGATGCTGGCGGACCTGGCAATGAATGATCCGGCGGCATTTGGCAAGTTGGTGGAACAAGCCAAGGCTGCGCTTCCCAAGACCTGACGGGTTCGGCTAACGCCGGAAGGTAGTCCCTTGTGGCCAACCTTGACTCGCTGACATCGACGGCCCTCGCCGAGATCGCTTCCTGCGCGGACTTGTCCGCGCTGGAAGCGATACGCGTGGCCGTGCTCGGCAAGAAAGGCACGCTGACCGAAGAACTCAAGACGCTGGGCAAGCTGCCGCCGGCCGAGCGTCCGGCCGCAGGCGCGCTCATCAACGTCGCCAAGGAAAAAGTGGCGGCGGCCCTCGAGGCGAGGAAGAGCGCGCTGGCCGCAGCCGCTGTTTCGTCCCGGCTGGCCTCGGAAAAAATCGATGTGACTTTGCCCGGCCGAGGCGAGCCGCGTGGCGGGCTGCATCCGGTCACCAAGGTGCGGCTGCGGATCGAGGAGCTGTTCCGGCGCGCGGGTTTCAGCGTCGCCACCGGGCCCGAGATCGAAGACGATTTTCACAACTTCACAGCGCTCAATATTCCCGCCGACCACCCGGCGCGGGCGATGCACGACACGTTTTATTTTCCTGACGGCCGGTTGCTGCGCACGCACACCTCGCCAGTGCAGATCCGCAGCATGCAGGCTGCCGCCAGGGCTAACAAACTGCCGCTCGCGATCATCGCACCGGGCCGCGTGTATCGCTGCGACTACGACCAGACCCATGCGCCGATGTTTCACCAGGTCGAGGGCCTGTTCGTCGATGAGAACGTCAGCTTTGGCGACATGAAAGCCGTCCTGCACGGATTTCTCGAGGCGTTTTTCGAGCGCGACCTCAAGATGCGGCTCAGGCCTTCCTATTTTCCGTTCACCGAACCCTCGGCCGAAGTCGATATCTCCTGCGTTTTCTGCGCCGGGGCGGGCTGCCGGGTCTGCAAACACACCGGCTGGCTGGAAATCTCCGGCTGCGGCATGGTGCACCCTAACGTGTTCACGGCCTGTGGCATCGATGCCGAAAAATACACGGGCTACGCCTTTGGCATGGGCATCGAGCGCCTCACCATGCTGCGTTACGGCGTCAATGACCTGCGCCTGTTCTTCGACAGCGACCTGCGGTTTCTGCGGCAGTTTCAGGCGGTATAGGCATGAAACTGTCACTGCAATGGCTCAAGGATTTCGTCGACTGCCCTTGGGGCGGACGCGAGCTGGGTGAACGCCTGACCATGGCGGGCTTCGAGCTCGAAGGCGTGTCGCTGGCGGCGCCGCCGTGCAGCGGTGTCGTGGTGGCCGAGATTGTCAGTTGCGCGAAACATCCGCAGGCTGACAAGTTGCAGGTCTGCCAGGTCTCGACTGGTTCTGGGCCGGCGCTGCAAATTGTCTGCGGTGCGAAAAACGCGCGCGCCGGCCTGCGGACCGCACTGGCTAACGTTGGTGCGGTGCTGCCGGGCGATCTCAGGATCAAGGCTGCCCAGTTGCGCGGCGTCGACTCGGCGGGCATGTTGTGTTCGGCGAAAGAGCTGGGCCTGGCCGAGACTTCGGACGGTATCGTCGAGTTGCCCGCCGCCATGGCGTTAGGCGCGGATATCCGCGTGGCCTTGGGCCTGGATGACGAGATCCTGGAAATCGCCGTGACACCCAACCGCGGCGATGCGATGTCGGTGTTAGGCCTGGCACGGGAAGTCGCGGCCCTGGCCGGCACGACACTGCGCGCGCCGGCGCCGACAAGCGCGAGTGCGCAGCATCAGGCCAACGTGCCGGTAGCGCTGGTCAACTCCGCGGGCTGCCCCAAATTCGCGGGGCGGCTGATCCGCGGCGTGAATAACAAGGCGCCGACGCCGCTGTGGCTGCGTGAACGCCTGCGCCGTGCGGGGCTGCGCAGTATTTCGCCGGTTGTTGATGTGACCAACTACGTGCTGCAGGAGTTGGGCCAGCCCATGCATGCCTACGATGCGGCCAAATTGCAGGGCGGCATCACCGTGCGCAAGGCCAGGCCGCAGGAATCGCTGACGCTGCTCGACGGCAAGGCGGTCGGCCTCGCGGACGACATGCTGGTGATTGCGGACGAGGGCGGCGCCGTGGGGCTTGCCGGCGTGATGGGCGGCGAGCGCACCGCCGTCAACGCCGGCACGACCGATGTCTTTTTCGAAGTTGCGTGGTTTGAGCCACAGGCGATCGCCGGCCGCGCGCGGCGGATAGGTCTTACCACGGATGCCAGTCAACGGTATGAGCGGGGTGTGGATCCAGGCCTTCAGGAGCGAGCCATGGAGCGCGCCACCCAGCTGCTGCTGCAGATCGCGGGTGGTCAGGCAGGTCCGCTGGCCGTGCATCGCAGCCAGGATCCGCTGCCGGCGCGCCGGCCGGTTGTGCTGCGCCGCAGTCAACTGGCGCGTCTGTTAGGTCTGCAACCGGATGCGGGCGTCGTGGCGGCGAAATTGACGGCGTTAGGAATGCAGGTGGATGCGACTGCCGACGGCTGGCGCGTGACGCCGCCCGCGCATCGCTTCGACATTGCGATCGAGGCGGACCTGGTCGAGGAGGTGGGGCGGGAGATTGGCCTCGCCGCCATTCCCGAGTCCGCACCGCGCGCCCGGCAGGTATTTGCGCCGATGCCCGAAGCGCAGGCGGGCGAAACCCGGATTCTCGACCTGCTCGCAGCCCGCGGTTACCAGGAGGCCATCCACTTCGCGTTTGTCGACCCGGCCCTGCAGCAGAGACTTTTTCCGGCGGCGGCCACCGTGCGGCTGGCGAATCCAATCGCCGAGAATCTTGCCGTCATGCGCGTGTCTCTGTGGCCCGGTTTGCTGCAGGCCACGGCCGACAATTTCCGGCGGCAGCAGGACCGCGTGCGCTTATTCGAGCTCGGCAGCGTCTTCGACGGCAGCGGGACCGAGACCGAGATGGTCGCGGGCGTCAGCGCCGGTCCGCGCCACGCCGAGCAATGGGGCAGCGCGCGCGACGAGGCAAAAATTGCTGCGGATTTCTTTGATTTACGCGCCGACGTGTCGGCATTGCTGTCGATCAGTGGCGATCTTGCCGCCTTTGAATTTCGGCCGGGCGGACCCGCCTGCCTGCATCCCGGACGCAGCGCGACCATCCTGAAAGCGGGGGTCGCGGTCGGTTCGCTGGGTGAGCTGCACCCGGATCAGGTGGCAGCGCTGGATTTGACATATGCCCCGCAGGTGTTCGAGCTGCAGCGCGGCGCGCTGGCGCCCCAAATGCCGCGGATCGCCGAGATCTCGCGGCAGCCGCAGGTGCGCCGCGATTTGGCAGTGGTGGTCGATGAAAGGGTCACTTTCGGCCAGCTTCGCGAACGTGTAACCTCGGTCGCTTCGGGGCTATTGCGGGATTTTCGCTGTTTCGACGTCTACCGGGGAGCGGGAGTAGAATCTGGTCGAAAAAGTATCGCTTTAGGCTTGATTTTTCAGGATAATTTGAAGACCTTGACCGACGAAGACGCAGACAGATTGATGGCTGCCATTCGTTCGGACTTGGGCGCGAGTCTCAACGCAAAAATTCGAGAATAAAAAGAGATTTCAGCTCATGGCTTTGACTAAGGCAGAAATGGCTGAGGCGCTGTTCAATCAGCTGGGCCTCAACAAGCGCGAAGCGCGCGAGCTCGTAGATCTCATGTTCGAAGAAATGCGTGAAGCGCTGTCGAACGGGGAACAGGTGAAGCTCTCGGGCTTTGGCAACTTCGATTTGCGCGACAAGAACACGCGTCCTGGGCGAAATCCCAAGACGGGCGAGGAAATCCCCATCACGGCGCGCCGTGTGGTGACTTTCCGGCCGGGACAAAAATTAAAAGCGCGGGTTGAAGCGTATGTTGGAAGCCAAGAATAACGACGAGTTGCCGCCGATTCCGGGCAAGCGCTACTTCACCATCGGTGAAGTCAGCGAGCTTTGCGCGGTAAAGCCGCATGTGCTGCGCTACTGGGAGCAGGAGTTCCCGCAGCTCAAGCCCGTGAAGCGCCGCGGCAACCGCCGCTACTATCAGCGCCAGGACGTGCTGGTGATTCGCCAGATCCGCAGTCTGTTATACGAAGAAGGTTTCACCATCGGCGGCGCGCGTAACAAGCTCACTGGCGAAGAAGCGCGCACCGACACTTCGCAGAGCCAGCAGATCGTGCGCCAGCTGCGCGCCGAGCTGGAAGACGTCGTCAAGTTATTGCGCCGTTAGATTCTTGAACCCGCCGCGAACCGCTGCGGTATGATCTCGTCCTCGGTCGGGACGTGGCGCAGTCTGGTAGCGCACTTGCATGGGGTGCAAGGGGTCCCGAGTTCAAATCTCGGCGTCCCGACCAATCATTTTTTATGGTCAGACCGACGTAGCAGGCGCCAATCAGGGGACAGGATGCAAGACGCGGTCCGTTGAGCCGAACCGCGTCCTGCATTCGTTAGCGCCTCGCAGACCGACTATTTGATTACCATCTGATTGTCGATTCGCACCACGCCTTCGATACCGCGAACGATGTCGACCGCAGCGGTACGAGTCGCGGCGCTGTCGACAAATCCAGCCATTTGTACTACGCCCTGATTGATCGCAAGTTCTATATCGTGGGACTTGGTGCGGCTATCGCCAATCAACGCGGCCTTTACCTTGGCCATGAGTCCCGTATCGTCCACAGCGGCGCCCGCAGTCTTTTGTGCGCGCACCTTCAGGTTGTTGTCAACCCCGACGACGCCACCGACATCACGCGCGAGCGTCGTCGCCCGTGTGATTTCAGCGGCCGATTCAACAAAGCCATTGAGCTGTACGCGGCCCTTGAATACCTGGACATCGATATGATGTGCCTCGGTGACAGGGTCGCCGATCAAAGCGGTTTTGACCTTCGTGCCAATGACAGCATCGTCGATTCCCTCACCAGCGCTCTTCTGAGTGCGCGTGGAGGTACAGGCTGTTGCGAGGCAAACCGCCAACGTGGCCAATACTACCGGTAACAATGATTTCACTATTTTCATCCAACTTCTCCTAGGTTACTGCAACCTTATTGTGAGGTTTCGCGAGCACGCCAACCGTCGGTGGATAGCTACTCCCGGCGTAGGACAATGCCGGCTAACGCACGCGGGTGCATTAATCGTCCATGCGCCGAGTGGATAACTGGCGCAGCCTGCCGGAGTCGTCGACGTGCAGGGTCACCTGGATCGGCTGGCAGCACACCTCGCAGTCCTCAATAAAGCTGCGCGACTGATCCGTGAGGTCAACGCTCAGCCTGGATGACTCGCCACAATATGGGCAG
>DAIQQI010000104.1:0-9609 GCA_036786925.1 Steroidobacteraceae bacterium | reverse complement strand
TCTCCTGGTCCAGGTGGTAACGTGCGGCCGCGGACATCCGCACCGGACCCAGCGGGCTGGTGCCAGAGCTTAAAGTCAATTTAGCGCACAGCGGAGCCGGGCCGTTCAAGTCGGCCGACGCGCAGCCTGCACGCAAGTCGCGGTAATCGCCTAACGGGCCGGAGAACATAACGCGCGCAGCGCGCATTTCCACTGCCGCGCGGCCGCTGTCGCGAGGCCGCAACGTCACCGTGACATTTTCCGCCTTGAAAAGCGGCGACTCGATGTGACGGGCACTGAAGACGATTGCTTCGAGCGCAAGCGCCTGGCTGCCCGCACCAATGAGCATGAGGCACGACAAATGTGACGCAAGCTTCACCGCTCTATTGTAAGTAAAACCAGACAGGTGTGAGTCGTCGTTTCGCGGGGAACTGAGTTAAACTGCAGCTGCTGAATTTCAAACTGGCGAGGCCGAATGGCGATGAGCGCAAAGCGAGCACTTATTGTCGACGATTCCAAATCGGCGCGCGCGTTTCTGTCACGCATTCTTGAGAAATACGATGTTGCGGTGGACACGGCGGAAAACGCCGAGCAGGCCATTGACTATCTTGGCGAGCATCGCCCCGATGTCATTTTCATGGATCACCTGATGCCTGGCATGGACGGTTTCCAGGCCTTGCAGTCCATCAAGAGCAATCCTCGCACTGCGATGATCCCGATCATGATGTACACCTCGCAGGAGGGGGAACTGTACCTGGGACAGGCCCGCGCGCTCGGTGCGATCGGCGTGCTGCCCAAGCAGATCAAGCCCGCCGATGTATCGCGCGTGCTGTACCAGTTGCGCATTCTCAACGATCGCCGTGGCTCCGAACCCCAGTCCAGTTTCCTGCCGGCCAATGCCAGCGCGCAGGCCGCGACGCGTTCGGCGTCGCGTGAGCCTGCGGAAACGCCGCACCTGCGCGTGGTTTCCAGCGGTTCTGGCGCATCCGGCAACAGCGATTTGCGCGGCCTGGTGGAGTCCGTATTCGAGCGCCACATGGGCGATCTGCATCGCGCGGTCAGCGCCGGGCTCGATGCGCAGTCGGAACGTTTGTTAGGCGATGTCCGGGTTGCGGTGCAGGATGCCATTGCGGAGCGCGCCGCCGTCGATGATCCGGGCGCCGCGCTGCGTGCGTCACGTTCCGGAAACAGCTCCAGCCGCCGGGCCTGGGGCCTGGCAACGTTTGCCGCGCTTGCGGCGGCGACCTTTGGCGCGCTGTGGTGGTTTGAGGCCAGCGCGAGGCGCGACCTGGCGGGGCAGCTGCTGACCGCCAGGCAGGAAACCGTGGCGCTGGCGGAAAAATTGAACCTGTCGCTGCGCGCCGAGCAGCAGTCTGCAATAGTGTTGCAGGACCTGCAGACCCAGGCGCTGGGTGATTCACGCGAGCGACGCCTGCTGGTGCCGTACGGAGAGGCCGCGTTGTCCGCTGACCGGCTCGAAAACCTGCGCGGTTTGTTAGCAAAACTGCAGAACGAGAAGTTCAATGGCACCGTGGTTGTCACGACCTATGCCGGACGTTTTTGCCTGCAGAAAGCCGCCGAAGGATTTGAACTGGCGCCGGATTCCAGCCTGGCATCGCGCTGCGATCTGGTCGGCAACCCGTTCGACGAGAGTCAGAGCGCCTCGTTGCGTGAACCCCTGGCATTCGCCAATCTCGTCGGTACGGTCCGTCAGCAGTCCAATGGCGCGATACGGGTGCAATTGACCAATGGGACAGCCGACACCACCGCCATGCCGTATCCTGCGAGTACGGACAAGTTGACCGCCGGTGAGTGGAATCGCGCAGCGGCCGCGAACAATCGCATCGTGATTCAAATGAAGCCGGCCGCCGTGGGCCAGACAGGCAACTGATCTGCTGGAGCAGGCCCCGACGATGACCCCTGACGATGACCATAGTAGCTGACGACACCTTCCAACCGCCGTGGTGGCTGCGTGGCGGCCATCGCCAATCCATCCTGGTTGGCCTGCCGATACGTCGCAACGCGATCGAGCGCAGGACTCTCGCCATGCGCGCCAGCGCGCGTGAGTGGTTGATCGACTGCGGCGACGGCGTCGTGCTGCAAGCCTGGCATTCGAGCCCGGGCGCGCGCGGTCGTGGCACGACTGGCAAGGTCGCGGTGCTGATGCATGGCTGGGAGGGCAGCGCCGATTCGCTCTACCTGCTGTCCGCCGCGCAATCCTTGTTTGAAGCCGGCTTCGACGTGGTGCGGCTGAATTTCCGCGATCACGGTGCGACGCATCACCTGAACGCGGAGCTGTTCCACTCCTGCCGGCTGCAGGAAGTCATTGGCGCGGTGCGCGCGATCCAGGCTGAAATGCCGCACAAAGCGCTGTATATGGTCGGTTTTTCGTTAGGTGGGAATTTCGCGCTGCGGGTTGCAGCGGCGGCAGACGCCGCCAGGCTCGCTGTTGCCGGGACTTTCGCGGTATCGCCGCTGCTCGATCCGAAGCGCACGCTGCGCAAGCTCGAGGAAGGCTCGGCGATCTATCAAAAATATTTTGTCCTCAAGTGGGGACGGTCACTGCTGAAGAAGCAGGAGGCCTGGCCCGATCGCTACCAGTTTCGCCCGGTGCTGCGCAGCCGCAACCTCTTCAAGATGACGGACGAACTGGTACGGCAATTCACCGAATATCCCGATGTCGACAGTTACTTCGCCGGTTATGCGCTCACCGGCGACCGCCTGGCATCGTTAGCAACGCCCGCGACAATTTTGACCGCCAAGGACGATCCTATTATCTCGGCGCTGGACCTCGATAACCTCGCGTATTCGGGAACGCTGCGCGTGCGTGTGACGGACAGCGGCGGGCATTGCGGCTACCTGACAAATCTGACCGGCCCGAGCTGGGTCGACCGGATTCTGCTCGAGGAATTTGCACAGGCCTGAGCGACCCGCTCCAAAACCTGATTCCTGCAGGCGTTTTGCAGAGATAACAGCATTCTCGCAGCGCAAGTCCCGCAGTCGCGATAAAATGCGCTTCTGATCACTTGAGGGTACCGTCATGCGCGCCCAGCTTGTTATTGCGATTTCAATTCTGCTTGTCAGTTGCAGCGCCGAAAAATCCGACTGGCAGGCAGCCCAGTCGGCCGATTCGGTCGAAGCCTACGAGCAATTCATCACCAAGCATCCGCAAAGTGCACTGGCCAACGAGGCGCGCACACGCACCAAGCAGCTGGCAGAGGAAAAGGACTGGGAAAAGGCCACCAGCGTCGACACGGCTGATTCCTACCAGGCCTTCCTCGGCAAGTATCCTGACGGCAAGTGGTCCGAGGAAGCGCGCATCCGCGTTGAGAATTTCAATGTGTTAGGTGCGCCGGCGAATGCGGCTGCCGCCGCCGCTGCAGCGCCCGACGCGGCGAAGCCCGCGGAGACAGCGAAGCCCCCAGAAGCGACAAAAGAAGCGACAAAAGAAGCGGCAAAACCCGAAGCTCCGACGACCGCTGCGCCCAAGCCTGCTCCGGCTGCAGCCCCGGCAGCCGCGACCAAGCCTGTTCCTGCGCCGAAGCCAGCCGCTTCTATGCCCGCAACGGCGGCCAAGCCTGCGACCGCCGTCAAGCCGGCTGCCGCGGGTGGCTACCGAGTGCAGCTCGGCGCCTTCTCGAGTGTCGACAAAGCTAACAGCGAGTGGCAGCGGCTGAAGGGCAAATATGCGGCCCAGCTCGGCAGCCTGGCGCCCAGCGTCGTGCCTGTGGATGCCTCGGCCGGCAAGCTGTTCCGCCTGCAGGCGCAAGTGGCCGACGAGGCGCGGGCGCGCGCTACCTGCGGTGCGCTGACGGCTGCGGGACAGGCCTGCGTCGTTGTCATGCCCAAATAGGGCTGACTGCGCCTCAAACTGACAATTTGTGTCATTCGGGCAGCCGGTAAGCGGCCCGTAAGTCATTGTTTTTATTGAGTTCTTAGGCTGGCACGGTGATTGCTTTGGATGTGGTTGTCAGATACGCGAACAACTTCCCCGGTGTTCGCTTGCCTCGCGCCGCGTCCAGTCCCCTGTTCGCGGCGCTTTTTTATGCGCGCGCTGGCATCCGCGATGCGCTGAAGAAATACGGCGAGGCGACCGACATGAAAATGACCACTCCTGATTTCGCGCCCTGACCGTGTCCGACCACGGTTCTTCCGCCAGGGCGATCCTCTATGCGTTCACCGCGAATCTGGGCATCGCGCTGGCGAAACTGTGGGCCGCATTCTTCACCGCTTCGGGATCGATGCTGGCCGAGTCGATTCACTCGTTCGCCGACTGCGGTAACCAGATCCTGCTGTGGATCGGCTTGCGCCAGTCACAACGCCCGCCGGATGCGCAGCATCCGTTAGGTTACGGAAAGCTTTCCTATTACTGGAGCTTCCTCGTCGCCATCCTGCTCTTTAGCATGGGCGGCCTGTTTTCGATCTACGAGGGCTGGCACAAACTGCAGGCGCCGGAGCCGCTGCGCCAGGCCTGGGTCGCGTTGCTGGTGCTGGGCGTGTCGATACTGCTGGAATTCAGCTCGCTGTTCGGCTGCCTGCGTGAAATCAGGAAACTGCGCAGGGAAAAATCCCTGTTGGCATGGCTCAGGACCACCCGCAACGCGGAGCTGGTGGTGGTGCTTGGCGAAGATGTCGCCGCGCTGTTAGGCCTGGCGATTGCTTTTACGTTCCTCAGCATCGCGACCGTGACCGGCAACACGGCATTCGATGCCATGGGCTCCATCGCAATCGGCATCGTGCTGGTGTGCGTGTCCGTGTTTGTCGCCTTGCGTATCAAGACCCTGATCATCGGGCGCTCCGCGGAGGAGGACCTGCAGGCTGCAATCAGCGCGGCAATCGACGGCGATCCGGGCATCGACAAGCTGTTGAACGCGATCACGCTGCAACTGGGTCCGCAGGTGATGCTGGCCGCGAAGGTCAGGATGAAGCCCGGCATCAGCATCGAAGAGGCTGTCGAACGCATCAATTCGCTCGAGCGGGGCATCAAGCAGCAGTTTCCGGAAGTGGCCTGGTGTTTCGTTGAACCGGATGTCGAAGACTGACTGGCGGAGCGCAATATGCGACTGAAACTGGCACTGATCGCCGCACTGGGTTGTCTCACTTCGTTAGCTTTCGCGCAGCAGGGGGCGGACGAAAAACTCGGGACCGTCATGCTGACGTCGCAGGACGGCAAATGGGACATTCGCTCGCTGGGCAAGGACGTCTACGTATTTCGTTGGAACCCGGACTTCTACCAGAGCCTGTTCGTGGTTACGCCGCGCGAAGTGCTGGTCGTAGATCCGTTAGGACCGGTTGCGGCGCCTTACTATCGCGAGGCGGTGCGGCGCATCACCAGCGCGCCGATTACCAAGGTCGTCTACAGTCATTCGCATCGTGACCATGTCGGCGGCGCTGCCGAGCTGGCTCCCGGCGCCGAGATCATCGCGCATGTGAATACCAGGAACCGCATCATTGCGCGGGGCGACAAGGATGTTCCGGTACCCACGCGGACCGTCAGAGATGGCGACGTGATCAGGGTCGGCACGAAGCAGATACACGTGCATTATTTCGGGCCTACGCATTCCGACTCGCTGATTGCGCTGACGGTTGATACGGGTATCGGCAAACTGCTGATGTTCGTCGATGCAATCGAACCTGGCATCCCGCCGTACCGGAACATGGGCGAGGACAGCGTCGATGGCAGCATCGCAGCGCTGGAGCGTGCCGCGCGTCTGAATGTCGATGCGGTGATGGGCGGCCATACCGGGCCTGCGCCTGGTATCTGGGTCGCACGCTATCGCGATTACCTGAAGGATCTGTTAGCAGCGACACGCGTGGCCTGGGCCAGCGCGGACACTGCCGCGCGTCCCGGTGAGGATGGCATCCGCGCCAACGAGCGAATTATTGCCGCGGTTACGCGCGCCGCGGCCGCCAGCATCCGCAGCAAGTACAGTGACTGGCGCGGATACGACATCTGGGCGCCCATGAATGCGGAGCGCATGCTGGTTTACATCCAGACCGGCGACTGAATCCTGTCAGGAACCGAACCGCGGGCCGCCGTCGCGCAGAAATTTCAGTTCTTCAGGCGTCGATTGCCGCCCCAGCATCTTATTGCGGTGCGGGAAGCGACCGAATTCCGCAATGATGGTGCGATGCAGTTCGGCGAAGCGCAGCAGGCTGCCGAAGCTTTTCGCCATGCCTTTCGGCACCTCCGTCAGCAGGCGCCGTGTTGCGGCCACCGATTCGTCCTGCAATTCCAGCGACTCGGCGTGTTGCAGCGGCATGTAGAAGAAAATACGCTCGACCGGCTCCAGTGTGGCATCCGCTGCGGTATGCAATCCTTCGAGCGCCAGCCCGGCGGCGCGCGCGTCGGCGGCGTAGGCCTGTGCTGTGCCGCGATACACATTGCGCGGGAACTGATCCAACAAAACAATCAGCGCCAGGCGGCGCCTGGGGCTGTCCGCCCAGCTATCGAGTTCGCCGGCCGCGGCGCGTTCTATTGCCCCTCCGAAGCGCTGCCGGATTTCGTTGTCCTTGCTGGCCAGCGATTCGTACGGGTCGCTGCCAAACCAGAAGTTCATGCGATCATTGAACCGCGCTAGCGTGTAGGGCTTTGGACCGAACCAGAATTGCAGGATGTCGTGGGCGTGGTCCAAGCGGAACTCAGCGGTCGCGCAGCATGAACATGTCGCCGGGCTCGCCTGCCTGCGTGGCAATCGTCTTGATGCGCAGGTAGCGGGCGATGCCCGAAGGTCCCATGCGCGAGCGGCCGAGCCCCGAGAAATTGAATCCCTCCCACTCGAACTCAAGCACCATGCTCGACAGCGAGCAATCGTTGATGCTGACGAAACCGGCGTTGAGCTGCTCCGCAATCGCGTTAGCTTCGGCAAGGTCAGCGGACAGCACGTTCGCCGACAGGCCGAAGTCGCTGTCGTTCGCGAGCGCAATGGCCTGCGCGGTGCTCTGGAATGGCACCACCGGGATGACCGGGCCAAAAGTTTCCTCGCGCATGACTTTCATGTCCTGGGTCACATGGCTCAGCACGGTCACTTCGCACCAGCGCCCGCCGCGCTCGACGATATGCCCGCCGAGTTCGCAGCGCGCACCCTGTGCCACGGCATCCTCGATGTGCGCGCGGACGATGTCGGCCTGCCGGCCCATGATGAAAGGTCCAATGTGGCCCTGCGGGTCGTCGCAGGTGAGCGTGATCTTCCGCCCGCGATCTAACAAATGCTGCATGAACCGGTCGTGCAGGGAGTGATGCACATAGACCCGCTCCAGCGACTGGCAGGCCTGGCCGGTGGCCTGGACGGAAGAGCGCAGCACGATCTGCGCCGCACGATCCGGATCGGCCGACGCGCAGATGATCACCGCGTCCTTGCCGCCCAGTTCGAGAAATGCGGGGATAAAGCGCCGCGAAGCGTGCTCGGCGACGATACGCCCGGTCTTCACGCTGCCGGTGCAGACGACCGCGTCCACGTGATCTATCAGGTCGGCGCCCGTGGTGCCCGGACCGCGCACCACGCGCACCACGGAGGCTAACGCCGGCACGGCCGCGAAAATCTTCAGCAGCGGCTCGACATAGCGCGGCGTCACTTCGCTCGGCTTCAACACTACGCCGCAGCCGGCGATCAGCGCCGGGATGGTATCGATCATCGACAGGATCAGCGGAAAATTCC
Source organism: Steroidobacteraceae bacterium (assembly GCA_036786925.1). Classification (GTDB taxonomy): domain Bacteria; phylum Pseudomonadota; class Gammaproteobacteria; order Steroidobacterales; family Steroidobacteraceae; genus UBA964. The sequence goes on along the minus strand of DAIQQI010000104.1, from coordinate 1,972 downwards.
ACGGCGCGATGACGCCGACCACGGGATAGGGCACCAGTTGCCGGCGGCCGCTGACGCCCGGCAGGCTGGCGTTGCGCGGCGCGCCAGCCGCCAGCACCTCGGTCGCGAACTGCAGGTTGTGGGCAATCATTCCCTGCACACCGCCGGCTTCCACCATGGGTATGCGATGACGGCCGGTATCGAGCGCCAGCGCCGCCGCCATTTCGGCGCCAAACTGGGCAAAGGCGGCCGACAGTTCGCGCAGCGCCTCCGAGCGGCCCTCGAGACCCAGCGCCTGCCAGGCCGGCTGCGCCGCGCGCACCTGCGCGCAGGCCTGGGCCACGTCGTCGCGGCTGGCAACCGCGAATTCATAGTCCTCGACGCCGGTGCGCGGATTGCGTGCCTTCATGCCTTCTTACCTAACAAACCCATCGGGGTCGGGGGTACGAGTTCGGGTGCCGCCACCCGCAGCATGGCCCAGGCGAGGCACAGGTTCGACGATATCACCGGCAGGCCGCCCTCCCGGTACAGGACTTCCAGCGCCCGTATCGTTGGCATGCCGGTGCCGCTCGCGACGATGCAGTCGGCGCCCTGTTTCTCGACCTTGCGCACCGCCGCCAGGGCGTCCGCACTTGTTAGCTCGTAGATGTTGTGGGTGTCGATCAGATCCGGATCGACCCGCAGCTTGCCGATGACGTCGATGCCGCTGTCGCGCCAGTAGGCGTAACCGGCTTCGGCGAGCGCGACCGGGTAGGGCGAGACCAGCGCGATGCGGCGCACGCCCGCCAGGTTCAGAAACTGCCGAATCGCCTGCGCGGCGGTGATGACCGGAATGCCTTTTTCCGCCACCGCCTGAGCGGTGAGTTGGTCTTCAAGCGCGCGGCCGGCGAGATAGGACGAGCCCGTGCAGCCGAAGCCGAACACCGCGAGCTTGAGGCTGCCGAAACTGCGCAGCGCATCGGGTATATGACGAATGTAATGATGCAGGCGTTCTTCGACCGTCGGCGAACCGTGCGTCAGGCGCGTGCCGTAGACCGCAATGGCATCCGGCAGCAGCAACCGCATTTCCGGTTCCACCGTAGGATTGGCCTGGGGCGTGGCCACGCCCACGCGCGCACGCGGGCCGTAATCGGGAGTCTTGGCAGTGGTCGCAGACATGATCAGAATCTCCTCAACCCGAAAGTCTAGCTGCTGCGTTGATGAATTTCCGGACGCGCTACACTGGCGATCACTCCGGGCGAGGGCGCCAAGATGACACGATGCATCAGCAGATTGCTGTTATTGGCCGGTTTCTGGGCGATGTCCGCGGTAGCCGCCGAGGTGGCCGTGCCGCCGGGCCTGCAGGGCTGGCAAGGCTGGGTGCTGCATGGCGCCGAGTATCGCCGCTGCCCGTTCCTGTTTGCGCAGGATCCGTCGCAGGAGGCTTCCTACCGCTGTGCCTGGCCCGGCCGCCTGCAACTGAGCGTGAATGCGCGTGGCGGGCAGTTTTCACAGCGCTGGCAGGTTTTTGCGGACAGCTGGGTCGCGCTGCCGGGCAACCTGGAAACCTGGCCGCGCGACGTGCGAGCTAACAACGCTGCCGCGGCTGTGGTCGAGCGCGATGGCCGGCCGCAGCTGCGGCTGGCGGCCGGCGACTACCAGATTTCCGGCCGGTTCGAATGGTCGGTGCGCCCTGAAAACCTCGATATTGCCGCACAGAGCGGGCTCATCGACCTGAGCGTGGACGGCCAGAAAATTACGCAGCCGGAGCGTCCGGGCGGCGGTGTCGCGCTCGGCAGGGCGGCCCAGGCTGAACAGGCGACCGCGCTCGAAGTCCAGGTCTACCGGCTGGTGATCGACGATATCCCCGCAAGGATCGAGACGCAGATCAAGTTGCAGGTGGCGGGCGATGCCCGCGAAGAAGTCCTGGCGCGCGTGCTGCCCGAGGGGTTCACGCCCACTTCGCTGGTGGGTGACCTGCCCGCGCGTCTCGATGCCGATGGCCGCCTGCGCG
>DAIQQI010000103.1:0-9625 GCA_036786925.1 Steroidobacteraceae bacterium | reverse complement strand
GGGTGCGCCGAGCTTCAGTATCACGCATTGTCAGGGCCTGGTGGTCGCAGCAGTGGCCAGGCACGGCGCGGTGGGCGTGGATGCCGAGCCCGACCATCGACCCACGGCCCGCGCGCTGCGCAGGATTTGTGATGCCGAGGAGCACTTGCTCGCGCAGCGCCACGGCGCGACCTGGGTCTGGGTCGCGAAGGAAGCGGCGATCAAGTGTGCCGGGCTCTCGGCCTTCATGGCAGGGCAGGTGCGGTTATGGCCCGAATTCGCGGCGCTGCGCAATCAATTGCTCTACTTGCAGCGCCCTTTGTTAGCAACGGGTTTTGCAGTGGCCATTGCGAGCAGCGAGCGCTTCACCGACAATGAGATCGTGACTCGCCGCCCGCCTGAGCCCTGAACCGGTGCCATGAACGATCCCGAAAATCCCGGTGGTCTGCGCAATACCATCTACAAGCAGGCAACACGCTCATCGCGGCGCATGACACCGCTGCGCCGCTTCGCGTATCGCTGCATCGTCCCTATCGGCCTCGCACTGATCGCAATATTCTGGCGCAGCTGCCGGATCGTGAAGGTGGTCGGCGCCGAGCATCTCGATGCCGCGCTGGCGCAGGCGCCGTCGGTCATTCCCTGTTACTGGCATCAGCACCAGTTGTTCTGCATCAAATGGTTGTTAGCTGAAAAGCGACTGAAGATCGGTTTCCTGATCAGCCCGTCGGTCGATGGCGACCTGGCGGCCATGCTGGTGCAGTCCGTGGATGGTTATGTGATCCGCGGCTCGTCGACCGCGACCGGCGCGCGGGCGCTGCGCGACTACTACGATGCGCTCACCAAGCAGGGTGTGTCGCCGGTCATTACCCCTGACGGACCCCGCGGGCCGCGCTTTGAGTTCAAGCCCGGCGCGATCCTGTTGTCGCAGATGAGCGGCCGGCCGATTCTGCCGATGGCGTACTACGCGCGGCGCGCCATCCTGTTTCACTGGGACAAGTTCGTGATTCCGATGCCGTTCACGCGCATCGTCATCGCGGTCGGCGCGCCCCGTGTCGTGCCGCGTACCCTGAATGCCGAGTCACTGGCGGCGCAACAACAGGAGCTCAAGCGCCTGCTGCATGAGCTGTTTCGCCAGGCGCAAGCCGCCCTTTGACGTTAAGGCCGGACTTGCCCGGCCGCCTGTTAGCAGGGCTTCGCGCTCACGAGGCCCACGGCAGCGCGATAGCCTGCCCATCCGGCAGCAGCGTCACGACCGGCGTCGCGGCAAAAATGCCGATGATTTCCAGCGGCGCCGGGCCCACGTTGAAGATCTGGTGCACCGGGCCCCGCGGCAGCACGACTGTCGAGTCGGTGCCGAAGCGCCGCACCTCGCCCGCGGTATGCACTTCGCCCCGGCCTCCAAGGCACAGCACGACTTCATCGCAGTCGTGACTGTGCGGCGGCGTGGCCGCGCCTGGCGCCAATGTCTGGCGCCAGACTGACAGCTGGCCCAGACCGTTAGCTGCGCTGGCCCAGGTGGCGTGCGCCACTCCCGGGATCGGGGTCGCTTCGGGGCGGATCTGTTCGAGGACGGTATTCATGGCGATCTCCACTGAGATTGTGCTGGCACGGGCGCTATTCTGGTTTGAATTTATTGATAGTAGAAGACAGCGCAATGTCATAACATTAACGACAATAATTCGTTAATAGGAATCGCCAGCGGTGCAGGGTTTGCAGCAATTCGTCGCCTTCGCGGAGACGGCCAAGCACGGTGGCTTTGCGGCCGCAGCGCGCGAACTGGGCGTGGCGCCTTCGACGCTGGCCAAGTCGGTCGCGCGGCTCGAAACCGACCTCGGCGTGAAATTGTTTCATCGCACCACGCGGCAGGTGCAGCTGACGCCCGATGGTGAGCGTCTCTTCCAACGCTGCCAGCGTGTGTTGGTCGAAGTGGAGGATCTGCAGGCGGACGCGGCCGGATCGCGCGCCGCGCCTGCGGGCACTCTGCGCATCAATTTGCCGGTCTACTACGGCAAGCGTTTCGTGCTGCCATTGCTGGCAAATCTGGCGCGGAAATTTCCGGCGCTGCGCCTGGACATCCGGTTGAGCGATCGCTGGGTTGATCTGGTGCAGGAGGGTGTCGACCTGGCGGTGCGCATGGGCGCGCTCGCCGATTCAACGCTGATCGCGCGCCGCATCGACCAGCAAAATCTGGTGTTATGCGCGAGCGCCAGCTACCTCGCAGCGCATGGGGCGCCGCGCCGCATCGAAGATCTGGCAGGGCACGCAGCTATTGCCTTTCGCCTGCCGACCACCGGTCGCGTCCGGCCCTGGCAGTTCCGGCAGCGCGGCACGCCGGTGGAACTGGCGCCGCCGGCGCAGGTACATATCAATGACACCGAAACGCTGGTCGCTGCGCTGAAACTCGACATGGGACTGTGTCAGGTTCCCGATAACCTGGTGCAGGACGAATTGGCAAGCGGCGAACTCGTGGAAGTGCTGCCGGGTTCCCGGCCCGAAGCCATGCCCATTAATGTCGTATACCCATCGGGCCGGCTTCTGCCGGCGCGGGTGCGCGCCGCGATTGACTCCCTGGAAGGCTTGCGGCGACGTTCGAAACAGCGGGCGGCGTGATGACGTTAGCCACTTGTCTGCATATGGCGTCAAACGCCTCGGGGAAACAAGCAGTTAGCTTGTTTTTCTCGAACGTTATGCGACAATCACCTCTAAGTCGCTAACCTAGGAAAGCATGGCTGTCGCCAATCCGGATCGACCAGGCGATTTCACCGCCTCCGATGTTTTGTCGGCGCAGTTTTGGGATAAAACAGCGCCGCGGCCGAGTCTCGGTCTCGAAATCACCTGCACCAAGATCGCGGTCGACTTCCAGAATCTGCTCCCCGGCCGCGTCGACGAGGTCATTCGCCAGAGTCTCGAGGCGCTGCGTGATGCCAGCGGCTGCGACACAGCTTTCATTGCTAACGTCGGGGCCGACGGCGCGACCATCAACAAGGTTCAGGTGGTGCGCAGCAGCTTTGCGCAGTGCCAGCCCGAAGGCCTCAAGGGCGACAGCCTCAGCAACTTCCCGTGGCTCGGCGCGCGCCTCGAGCACCTGCGGCTCGCGGAGTTTCGCGATACCGGTAATCCCCGGCCGGAACAGCGCGTCGAGGCGCAGCGCCTCGCGGGACTGCAGATTGCCGCGGCGCTGCTGGTCGTGTTCCGGGTCCGCGGCGCCGTGGCCGGAATTCTTGGCCTGGCGCACTCGCTGCCGTTCGCGGGCTGGGAAGTCAAGCTGCAGTTGATGATGAAGTTGTTAGGTACGAGCCTTGCGACCGGGCTGGAGCGGATCGGCATCCAGAAAGAGCTCGCGCGCCTCGAAGAACGCAACCAGCTGTCGAACGCGGTCTGCAACGACGGCCTGTGGGATTTTGACGTCGAGAACAACCAGACCTATTTTTCGCCGCGTTGGAAGCTGATGTTGGGGTACGCGGCCGATGATTCGCTGGCGCCGGACTGGCGCGGCCTGGTGCATCCGGAAGACCTGGCGACGGTCCAGACCGCGATCCGCGATCATGTCGCGGGCAAGACGCCGATTTTCGAGAGCACGCACCGGATGCGCCATCGCAGCGGCGAATGGCGCTGGGTGTTGTCGCATGCCAAGGCGCGGGTCGACAAGCATGGGCGGCTGCTGCGCCTGGTCGGCGTGGAACTCGATATCACCGAGCGCAAACTTTACGAAGACGCGTTGTTCCGGGAAAAGGAAAGCGCGCAGATCACGCTGCAGTCGATCGGCGATGGCGTCATCACCACCGATGCGCATTCCACCATCGATTACATCAATCCGGTGGCCGAGCAGCTGACCGGCTGGCGTCTCGAGGACGCGATGGGCCGGCCGGTTGAAGAGGTGTTCCGTTCGTTCCACGAGGAAACCTGCGAGCCACTGGAAAACCCGCTGACCCAGTCGATTCGGCGCACCCGTCCGATCAAGTCGGTGCGGCCGATGTTGCTGATCCGCAAGGATGGCAACGAGCTGTACGTGGAGAGCACGGCCGCGCCGATTCGTGGCGGTGAGACGGCGGTGGCCGGCGCGGTGCTGGTGTTCCATGACGTCAGCGAGAGCCGCGAGCTCAACCGGCGACTTTCCTATCACGCCAGCCATGACATCCTGACCGGCCTGGTCAATCGCCGCGAATTCGAATCGCGCGTGGAGCGTGCGCTCAAGAGCGCCAAGGCGCGCGAAGCCTCCTACGCACTCTGTTATATCGACCTCGACCAGTTCAAGATCATCAACGACACCTGCGGCCACAGCGCGGGCGACGCGTTGTTAGGCCAGGTGGGCGCGCTGCTCAAGGCCAAGGTGCGCTGGCGCGATACGCTGTCACGCCTGGGCGGCGACGAGTTTGGCATTCTGCTGGAAAGCTGTTCGCTGGATGAGGCGATGCGCACCGCCGAGGCCATGCGCGAGGCAGTGCGCAATTTCCGCTTCACCTGGGAAGACCGGGTGTTTCGCCTCGGCGCCAGCATTGGCGTGGTGCCGATCACCGCCGACAACGAGGACGTGGCGGCCATTCTTTCCGCCGCGGACAGCGCCTGCCAGGCCGCCAAGGAAGCGGGCCGCAACCGCGTACACAGTTTCGCCGAGAACGACATCGAGCTGATGCGCCGCCGGCGCGAAATGCAGTGGGCGGCGCGCATCAACACGGCGCTGGAAGAGGGCCGTTTCGAGCTCTATCGGATGATGATCCAGCCGCTGCAGGCGGCGGAATCAGGCGAGCACTACGAACTATTGCTGCGTATGCGTGATGAAAGCGGCCGCACGGTGTCGCCGGCGGATTTCATCGCGGCTGCCGAACGCTACAACATCATGCCGGCCATCGACCGCTGGGTCATCGAGAATGCGTTTCGCTGGCTGGTGTCGGATTCCGACGAGCGCGAGAAATTATTGCTGTGCTCGATCAATCTGTCGGGCCAGAGTCTCGGCGACGACAAATTCCTGCCGTTCGTGATCGAGCAGTTTCACAAGAGCGGCATCGATGCCACCAGGATCTGTTTCGAGATCACGGAAACCGCGGCAGTCGCGAATTTCTCGCAAGCTAACAGGTTTATCCACGCGCTCAAGGAACTCGGCTGCAAGTTCTCGCTCGACGACTTTGGCACCGGCCTGTCATCGTTCGGGTACCTGAAGCACTTCCCGGTCGACTTCCTGAAGATCGACGGCAGTTTCGTGCGGGAAATCCTCCATGACCCGATCGACCGCGAAATGGTCCGCTCGATCACCGAAATCGGGCACCTCACCGGCAAGAAGGTGGTTGCTGAGTACGCCGAAAACGCGGAAATCATCCAGATGCTGACCAGTATCGGCGTCGATTATGCGCAGGGCTACGGCGTGGGTCAGCCGCAGCGGGTGTTGAAGGCGATCAACGTAGCTTAGACGGCGCGCGCAAATTTCAAGCGCATCGACAGATCCACCGCATGCAAGTGCTTGGTGATGCTGCCGACCGAAATAAAGTCGACGCCGGTCGCCGCGATCGCCGCGACCCGTTCCAGGCTGACGCTGCCGGATGCCTCGAGTTTCGCGCGCTTTGCCGCTGCGGCATTCAGGCGCACGCATTCGCGCATATCCGCATCGCTCAACTCATCGAGCATGATGATGTCGGGTTGCGCAGCCAGTGCGCGCGTGAATTCCGCCACCGATTCGACTTCGACTTCGATTTTGGTGTCCGGCGCGGAACGGCGGGCACTGGCGATCGCGGCTTCGATAGACCCCGCCGCGACGATGTGGTTTTCCTTGATCAGCACCATGTCATAGAGACCGAGGCGATGATTGTCGGCGCCGCCGCAGCGCACGGCATATTTTTGCGCCAGGCGCAGGCCGGGCAGGGTCTTGCGGGTATCGAGGATCCTGCAGGCCGTGTTTTTGACGGCATCGGCATAGCTGCGCGCGGCGGTGGCGGTGCCCGACAGCGTCTGCAGAAAATTGAGCGCGCAGCGCTCACCGCTCAGGATGGCGCGTGCCGGTCCGGCAATTTCGCAGAGCCTGGCGCCAGCGGCTATGGACTCGCCGTCCCGGTGCTTCCAGCTAACAGTGACACGGGGCTCGAGCTGGTGGAAAACTTCATCGAACCAGGCGCACCCGCAGAGGATCGCGGCTTCGCGGCAGATGACCTGGCCCTCGGCCCACTGATCGGGCGGCACCAGGTTCGCAGTGACATCGCCGCTGCCGATGTCTTCGGCCAGCGCGCGGGCGACATCGCCCGCGACGCTTGCCAACAGGACATTGGCCGACAGCCCGGGTTCGATCAAAGTGGCAGGATACCGCCGTGGCCCGCAGCGCTCATGCACATCAACATCGGAATCGACAGCACGAAATTGGTGCGCGACACCAGCATCGCGGTGCGGCGCGCGGTCGCCTTTTCCGCATCGGTCGCCGGGGTGATACCTAACACCTTTTTCTGATTTGGCCAGATGAACACCCAGACATTGAACAGCATGATGGTTCCCAGCCAGGCGCCGACACCCATCACCGTGGTGTAGGCATCGCCCACCAGTCCGTTGCTGGCGCCAAACGAGAAGACCTGCATGAAGCGCGCTTCGAGGAGCCAGGCGCCTGCGAGCCAGGTCACCAGTGCGGCCCAGCGGAACCAGAACAGCGCGCGCGGCGCGACGTACTTGGTGATGCCAGCGCCGCCGGGTCCGCCCTTGTCAGCCGCCGCATCCGCGAGCGCCGGAATCTGCGCAGTATTGAAGTAATACAGCAGACCTATCCAGAAGATGCCGGCCACGGTATGCGTCCAGCGCGCCATCCCGTTGTTGCTAAAGCTAAAGCCGCCATCCAGCAGGATGGCCAGAATGATCGCCAAAACGATGCCCGTGACAAGGGCATAACGATGATTTTCCAGCAGTTTCATGAGTGGCTTCCCCGATTATTGTTGCGTTGGCGCCGGCAAAGAGCGCCGGGCCAGTCGCATTGAAGAATAGGCGCAAGGCCCCCATAATTCAACGTTGCCAACCATGAACCCACCGTCCGCCCCATCCGCCGCCGTTCGTCGCCTGGGGCCCCAGGAACGGCCCGTTTCGCCCTGCATGAGCGTTTGCGCGCTGGCCGCCGACGGGCTTTGTTCCGGGTGCCTGCGCAGCCTGGACGAAATATCGCGCTGGGCGGTCATGTCGGCGGATGAGCAGTGGCAGGTCATGGAGCGACTCGAGCGCCGGTTGGCGCAGCGCGATGGCGTGCAGCCGTCAGAACGTTAGGTTTTCGACCAAGGATTGTGCAATGGAAGTACTCGACCGAATCAAGACGCACCTGAACTCCGCACCCGTGGTGCTGTTCATGAAGGGTACGCCGGATTTCCCGCAATGCGGTTTTTCCGCACAGACCGTGGCCGCGCTGCGCGCCTGCGGCAGCAAGTTCAATGCGGTGAACATCTTTGAAGACCCCGAGTTGCGCGACGCCCTCAAGCGCTATTCGAACTGGCCGACCTATCCGCAGCTGTACGTGAAGGGCGAACTGGTCGGCGGCTGCGACATCGTCATCGAGATGTACAAGAGCGGCGAACTGAAGTCGCTGTTAGCAGAGACGGCGCCCGCGGCCAGCTGATTGCATCGCGTCAGATGCCGTCGTCCGCATCAGTGGGCGGTACCGGCGGATCCTGGTCAATGAAGCCCAGAGCCTGGGCGCGCCCATCGGCCGCGAGGAATTGCGGATGACAGGCGTTGCTGATGATGCAGAAAAGGTCCGCGGTGCGTTCCGCGTCGTAGCGCGCCGAATGCGCCGACTCGGAATTCCAGTCCATGCCTGCGACGCGGGCGGCCTTGGCTAACACGGTCTGGCCGAGCGCGACACCGCCCAGAGTAGCCGTGTCGAAACAGGAAAACGGGTGAAAAGGACTGCGTTTGATCGCAGTGCGCGCCAGCGCCGCATTCAGAAAGCCAAGATCGAAGGCGGCGTTGTGCCCGACCAGGATGGCGCGCTTGCACTGCACGTCCTTCATCACCTGGCGCACTTCCGTGAATATGCGTGTCAGCGCCTCGCGCTCGTCGATGGCGGGTCGCAAGGGGTGGTAGGGATCGATGCCATTGACCGCGAGCGCCGCAGCCTCGATGTTAGATCCTGCGAACGGCTTGACATGGTAGGACCAGGATTCGCCGCGCCGCAACAGGCCTTTGCCGTCGATCTCGATCAGGACCGCGGCAATTTCCAGCAGCGCGTCGGTCGCGGAGTTGAATCCGCCGGTTTCGACATCGACGACCACCGGCAGAAAACCGCGAAAGCGCCGCGCCATCGCCATGGCGGGCGAGTTCGGTGCGCTATTCATCAGGCCACCGCCGGTGCTGTCAGGCGCCAGTGCACGGCTTCGCCGGCGCGCATCGGCACGACCACATCGTCGGTGAATGCCAGCTCTGCGGGCACGGTCCAGCTCTCTTTCCTGAGTTCGATCTGCTGCGTGTTACGCGGCAGTCGGTAGAAATCGGCGCCAAATTCGCTGGCAAAGCCCTGCAGGCGCTCCAGGTGTCCGGCGAGTTCGAAGGCCTCAGCATACAGTTCAATTGCCGCGTGCGCGGAGAACATGCCGGCGCAGCCGCAGGCATTCTCTTTGGTGTTGCGCGCGTGCGGAGCGCTGTCGGTGCCGAGAAAGTAACGCGGGTTGCCACTGGTTGCCGCGGCCAGCAGCGCCTGCCGGTCGGATTCCGTCTTCAGGATGGGCAGGCAATAGAAGTGCGGCCGGATCCCGCCGGCTAACATCGCATTGCGATTGTGCAGCAGGTGCTGCGGCGTAATCGTGGCGGCAACGCCGTCGCGGGCGTTGTTCACGAACTCCACCGCGGCCGCGGTCGTGATGTGCTCGAACACAACCCGCAGCGCCGGCAGGCGCCTGACCAGTGGCCGCAGGACTTCTTCGATGAAGCGCGTCTCGCGGTCAAATATGTCGACCTCGTGCGGCGTGACCTCGCCGTGGACCTGCAGCACCGTGCCGCAGGCGGCCATGCGCTCGAGGACCCGTTCGATGTGCGCAATGTCGGTGACACCGGCCTCGGAATGTGTGGTCGCGCCGGAGGGGTAGAGCTTGAAGCCATGCACGATGCCGCTGTCACGGGCGCGCTCGACTTCGTCCGGCGACGTGCGGTCGGTCAGGTACAAGGTCATCAGCGGCTCAAAGCGCAGACCGGCCGGCAGTGCGGCCAGTATGCGCTCGCGGTAGGCGACTGCGTCCGCGGTGGTGGTCACCGGCGGCTTGAGATTCGGCATCACGATCGCGCGCGCGAAGCAGCGCGCGGTGTGCGGCAGCACCGCGCGCAGCGCCGCGCCATCGCGCAGATGCAGATGCCAGTCGTCAGGCTGACGGATGCGCAGCAGCGAAGTCATTTTGCGCGCCGCCTGGCGTAACGCGCCGCGAACCAGCGCAGCGTCAGGCGCACACCGAAACCGGTGATGTCGCTGGCGACCAGGCCCAGCCCGCCGCTGCGCTGCGCCGCCGCCAGGTCGATGTGCGCCCAGGCGCGGTCTTTCGGCACGAAGCGCTGCAGGAAGCGCGCCGCGAGCATGTGATCGCCTTTGCCTTCCACCGTGCACTGCATGATGTCCGCGACCTTGCTCTCGAGGTCGCTGTCCAAATCCTCGTCCATCGGAAATGCGACCAGTCGCTCGCCGCTCGCAGCGCCCGCTGTTAGCAGC
>DAIQQI010000394.1:0-2914 GCA_036786925.1 Steroidobacteraceae bacterium | reverse complement strand
CGCGGTCGTGATCACGGCATCGCTTGCGGCAATGCGCGCATCCAGCACTTCCTGCTGCTTCGCCTTTTCCTCGGCGGTCAGCTCGCGCGCATAGCCGCCCGCGCCTTCGGCGCTGACGCCGACGTCGACGAACTTGGCGCCGAGGGACTTGACCTGCTCGCGGGTCGCGCTGCGCACGTCATAGGCTTCGACGATCGCGCCGAGGCGGCGCGCGGTGGCGATCGCCTGCAGGCCCGCAACACCCGCGCCGATGACCAGCACCGTGGCCGGCCGGATCGTGCCCGCCGCGGTGGTCAGCATCGGCATGAACTTGTCCAGCGTGTTAGCTGCGATCAGCACGGCCTTGTAGCCGGCGATCGCCGCCTGCGACGACAGTGCGTCCATCGACTGCGCGCGCGAAATGCGCGGAATGAATTCCATCGCGAAACTGGTGAGCTTGCGGTCACGCAGGGCGCGCACCTGGTCATGCCGGGTGTGGGCCTGCATGTAGCCGATGACCACGGCGCCCGGCTTGAGGGCGCCGATCTGCGCCACGCTCAGCGGCTGCACCGTCAGCAGCACATCGCTCTGCGACAACACCGTGGCGGCGTCGACCAGCTCGGCTTTCCTGTACAGGGCATCCGGGAACTGGGCGCTGACACCGGCGCCGTGCTCCAGCAATACCCGGGCGCCCGCCAGGGCTAATTTCTCGGCGACCTCGGGAACGAGGGCAACACGGGTTTCCTGGGGTGCGCTTTCGCGAAGCGCACCTATGGTCACTGGCATCTGGAAGGTCTCCCAGCCGTCCCGGGTCGGGCGGCACACTAAAATCTCAACTATTTGAATTTTCGCACAGCCGTGCCGTATCTTTAAAGGTTTAATGGCCCAGCTCGGAGATATGAACCGCGATATGAACGGCATTGATCTGGAACATGCAGACCGCAAGCCTGACGACGACCTGAGAATCGCCGCCCGGACGGGCCTGGCTGCGCTGCATCATCACGTACTGCGGACCGACATCGCCGGCATGCCGCTCGAGTGGATCGACTACAAGGAAGCCGCGCGGCTCTATCATCAGGACCAGGTGGCCTACACCTGCGGTACTCCGCTGTACAACCTCTATGGCGGCGTCAACGCGCGCTCGGGCCGGCGCACCATCCTGGAAGTGAATTCCATCATCGCGACCGTCGGGCACACCGCCAACCCCGGCAATACCCGCCACGACTACGTGCCGCCGCTCAACAACCAGACCCTGTTCCGCCGCGATGCCTATGTCTGCCTTTACTGCGGCCAGCGTTTTTCGGCCCGCGAACTGTCGCGCGATCACATCCGGCCCTTCAGCCAGGGTGGCCGCGATGTCTGGACCAACGTAGTCACGGCCTGCCGCGTCTGCAACAACCTCAAGGCCTCACGTACGCCGGAGCAGGCGCACATGCAGCTGATCGCGGTGCCGTTCACGCCGACCTACGCGGAATACATCTTCCTCAAGGGCCGCCGGGTGCTGGCCGACCAGATGGAATACCTGCTGGCGCATTTCCCGCGCTCCAGCCCGCTGCATCGCCGCCTGCAGAACTGGCTGAGCTGAGTTGCCGCGCCGCTGGGCGTAGACTCCGGCGCGTGATCTACCTCATCGACGCGTCGGTTTATATTTTCCGTGCCTATTACTCCATGCCGCCGGACATGCAGGACCCTGACGGCAATCCGGTGCACGCGGTGTTTGGCTTCGCGCGTTTTCTCAGTGACCTGATCGAGCGCGCGAAACCCGAGTACATCGCGGTCGCGTTCGATGAGAGCCTGGAGAGCTCATTTCGCAACCGGCTCTATCCACCTTACAAAGCTAACAGGGAACCGGCGCCGCCCGACCTGAAATGGCAGTTCGGCGCCTGCCGCGAATTCGCGGATCTGATTGGCACCACCGCGCTGTCGAGCAATGAATACGAGGCCGATGACATCATCGGCACGCTGGTGACGCGTTCGCGCGCCGCGGGCTGGCCCAGCACCGTGGTGACGCGCGACAAGGACCTGGCGCAGCTGATCCGGCGCGGCGACATCTACTGGAATTACGCCGACAACCTGAAGCTCGAGCATCACCAGATCGCGCAGCACTACGGCGTCGAAGCCGAGCGCTTCGCCGATTACCTGGCCCTGACCGGCGACAGCGTCGACAACATCAAGGGCGTGCCAGGCGTGGGGCCGAAGACCGCGGCGGCGCTGCTGACCGAGTTCGCGACGCTGGAGGAGATCTACCAGAATATCGACCGGGTCGCGGCGCTGCCGATACGCGGCGCGTCCAAGCTCGGCGCGAAGCTCCTGGAACACCGCGACGCGGCGATGCTGGCGCGCGAACTAACAAGGATTGTCTGCGACATGCCACTGGTCCTGGGCACGGAGGCGATACGCCGCAGGGCGCCGCTATTGCCGGAAATCGAGCAGTTTTGTGATCGGCTGGGATTTGGCCCAATGCTGCGCCGGCAGGCCGAACGGGTTGCTAAAATCGCGTCATGAGCGACAAGAACATCGAATCCACGCTGCATGAGCAGCGGGTGTTTCCGCCCTCGGCGGAATTCAAGGCGCGCGCCAGGGTCAGCGCCGCCGAACTGGACCTGATGCACCGGCGCGCGGCCGCGGATCCGCTCGGCTTCTGGGCCGAGCAGGCGCGCAATGAGGTCTGGTGGAAGAAACCGTTCACCGTCACGCTGGATGATTCGCAGGCGCCGAATTACCGCTGGTTCACCGACGGCGAGCTGAATGTGTCGTGGAATTGCCTCGACCTGCATCTCGCCGAGCGCGGCCACAAGACCGCGATCATTTTTGAGGGTGAGCCCGGCGATACACGGCGTATTTCCTACCGCGAGCTGCACGCCGATGTCTGCCGCTTTGCCAACGCGCTCACGTCGTTAGGCGTGGTGGCGGGCGACCGCGTCGTCATCTACAT
>DAIQQI010000393.1:0-2921 GCA_036786925.1 Steroidobacteraceae bacterium | reverse complement strand
TCGAGTCGATGCTCAAGGAGCGTGAGGAGGGCACCCGCGACTTCGTGCTGGTCGGTATTGCTTCAGGGACGCTGGCGCATAACAACGTGTCGGCGAACATGCAGCGCCTGGAAGGTGTGCCGGACGACGGCGTGAGCAGCGACGGTCGCGTCGCATTTTTTGCCAAGGGCCGGATTCGCGGCGACTACCTGCTGACAATGGCCTACGATTCAGCGCGTGATCGCGACGCGGCGCGTGCGCGCCTCAAGGGCATCGTCGATCCCAACCAGTACTACCTGTTGTATGGAGACGGAGCCGAGCCGCGCGACGAGGCTGCGTCCGGCAAGCGCCTGTATCTGAAACTCGAGCGGCGCCAGTTTGTGGCGTTGTTCGGCGACTATGACACGGGGTTTACCGTCACCGAGCTGGCGCGCTACAACCGCAGCCTGACCGGGCTCAAGGTGGACTTTGGCGGCGAACGCGTCGCCGCCAGCGCGTTCGCGGCACGCACCGATCTTGGCGTGGTGCGCGATCAGATTGCCGGCGACGGCACCTCGGGTCTGTATCGCCTGTCGCGCGCACCGATAGTCGTTGGCAGCGACAAGCTGCGGCTCGAGACCCGCGACCGTTTCAATGCTGAAAAACTCATCAGCGCGCGTGAGTTATCGCGCTTCCTGGATTACCGCATCGACTATGATACGGGCACGCTGCGGTTCCGTGAGCCGGTACCCTCGCGGGATGCCGACTTCAATCCGGTGACGATCGTCGTTGAATACGAAACACCGGGCAACGGCACCGAGACGACCAGTGCCGGCGCGCGTGTCAGCATGCGCAACGACGACGGCCGTCGCGAGTTGGGCGCGACGCTGGTGCAGGATGGAGCCCTGAGCGGCGACAGTCGCCTGGCGGCGCTCGATGCGAAGATACAGTTGTCGGCCGCGACGGAATGGCGTGCCGAGCTTGCGCACAGTCAGTCCGACGATCCCGGCAGGGCCGCGCAAGCTAACGCCTGGCTGACGGAATTGCGCCATGTCGATGAACGCCTCGAAGCGCGCGTCTATGCACGTTCCGAGGACTCCGGTTTTGGCGTCGGGCAGCAATTTGAGGGCCTGGGTGGTTCGCGCAAGATTGGCGCCGATGTGCGCTGGCAGTGGCGGCAGAACTGGTCGTTGCAGGCGCAGTCGTTCCTGCAGCAGAGCCTCGATACCGAGGCGTCGCGACAGCTGGCGCAGGCGGAACTGCGTTACCAGTTCGAGGGCCTGGCCGTGGGTCTCGGGCTCGAGCATGCTAACGACAACGATCCGGGTGGCGCGACACGGCGCTCGGATATCGTCAACGCGACCGGCAGCATCGACCTGTTAGACAGGAAGGTCACGTTGCGTGGCACGGTATCGGCGGCGATCGCCGGCAACGACGCGAGCGTTGACTATCCGGCGCGCAGCGTGATCGGCCTGGACTACCATCTGCCGCGCGCGACCACGCTGTTTGCCGAGTGGGAGCATGGCAGTGGTGCGGCGCTCGATACTGACATGTCGCGCATCGGGCTGCGCACCCAGCCGTTCGATCGCACCCAGCTTGTTAGCTCGGTGACCCGCTCGCAAACGGAATACGGGCCGCGCGTGGCGACCACCCTCGGTCTCAACCAGGGCTGGCAACTGACGCCGGAATGGTCGCTGGAGGGCGGGCTCGAGCAGAGCAATACACTGCGCGGCGCGGCGTTGGTCCCGCAGAATCCCGGCCTGCCGCTCGCTTCCGGCACTCTGCAGGATGATTTCCTGGCGGTCTTTGCCGGCGCACAGTTTCACCGCGACGACTGGACCCTGGCGTCGAGAATCGAGCGCCGCAGCGCCGACACCGAGCAGCGCTGGCTGGCGACGGCCGGCTGGTATCGCGCCGAACGGGGCGGGCATGCGCTGTCGTTTGCGGGCCAGACCGAGCGGCGTGACGCGCTGCTGGGCGAAGATTCCAGCTCGGCGGACCTGCGCTTCGCCTGGGCGTACCGACCGGACAGCAAGCGCTGGATCGTGTTGAACCGCCTCGATTTGCGGCGCGACGTGCGCGAGGGCGGTCTGTCAAACTATGAGACCCTGAGGCTGGTCGATAACCTGCACGCCAACTGGCAATGGAATTCCAAAACTCAAATCGGCCTGCAACTGGGCCTCAAGCGCCAGGTCACGACCTTCGACTCGGATCGCCTTGGCAGCACCAGTGCCTTGCTGGCGTTCGACCTGCGGCGCGACCTAAGCGCGCGCTTCGATGCGGGGCTGCACCTGGCCAGCATCCGCAATTTCGCCGCCGGGTTCAGCGAAAATCAGTTCGGTCTCGATGTGGGCTTCGCGCCGGTGCAGAATGTCTGGTTGTCGTTAGGCTACAACTTCCGCGGCTTCGAGGAACGCGACTTCGCGGCCGGCCGGCAGCAGCAACAGGGGCCGTACCTTCAGCTGCGCCTGAAACTCGACCAGGACACGTTCAAGGACCTGCGGCTCGAGGTGTTGCGGGCGCCGGGCCAGGCGCACAGCGAGGCGCGCAACGCCGACACCATGTCGAACTGAAGGCCCGGCGTTCTGACCGGCGCCGGGAACGTTAGCCGCGTGGCACGCGACCTGGACATCAAGGGCGTGTTCTCGGCGCATGGGCCGATGCAGCGCGCCATGCCGGGGTTCGTCGCGCGGCCGTCACAGGCGCGCATGGCGCAGCGCGTGCACGAGGCCATGCAGAACCGCGAACCACTGATCGTCGAAGCCGGCACTGGCACTGGCAAGACTTTCGCCTACCTGGTGCCCGCGCTGCTGGGCGGCATGCGGGTGCTGATTTCCACCGGCACGCGCGCGCTGCAGGATCAGCTGTTCGCGCGCGACCTGCCGCAGGTCGCGGCTGTGTTAGGCATGCCGGCCCGGGTGGCGCTGCTGAAAGGGCGCAGCAATTACCTGTGCCGCCTGCGC
>DAIQQI010000102.1:0-9716 GCA_036786925.1 Steroidobacteraceae bacterium | reverse complement strand
GCCGATGAAGACGCTGCCTTCCAGCGCGTACTCCAGTTGGCCCGGGCTGGCGGCGATGGTGGTCAGCAATCGATGCTTCGATGCCAGCGGCTCATGGCCGACATGCAGCAGCAGGAAGCAACCGGTGCCATAGGTGTTCTTGGCCATGCCCGGCGTAAAGCAGGTCTGGCCGAAGAGCGCAGCCTGTTGATCGCCCACCAGCCCGCCGAGCGGCAGTTCGCCGCCCTCGATGCGGGCGCTGATGCCCGCGGGCAGCGAGCTCGGCAGTACCTTCGGCAGGCAGGCGCGCGGGATGCCTAACAGATTCAGCATCCAGTCGTCCCAGTCGCCGCTGCGCAGGTTCAGGAGCAGCGTGCGGCTCGCATTGCTGACGTCCGTGATGTGATGCGCGCCGCCCGTGAGCTTCCACGCGAGCCAGCTGTCGATGGTGCCGAAGCACAACTCGCCTGTTGCCGCGCGCTGGCGCGCGCCCGGCACCTGGTCCAGCAACCAGGCCAGCTTGGTACCGGAGAAATACGGATCCAGCAAAAGGCCGGTGCGCGCGGTCACTTCGCGTTCTGCGCCATCGGCACGCAGTTGCTCGCAGCGCGCGGCGGTGCGGCGATCCTGCCAGACGATGGCGTTCGCGACCGGCTTGCCGGTGGCGCGCTCCCACAGGACTGTCGTTTCGCGCTGGTTGGTGATACCGACCGCGGCGACGTCGGCGAGGCGCGCCTTCGCAGTCCGCATGACTTCGGTGATGGTTGCCTGCTGCGTGGCCCAGATTTCGTCCGCGTCGTGCTCCACCCAGCCCGGTTGCGGAAAATGCTGCGTGAATTCCTGCTGGGCCACGGCGACGATCTGGCCGCCGTGATCGAACAGGATCGAGCGCGAGCTGGTGGTGCCCTGGTCCAGTGCTAACACGTATCGCTTCATAAACTGGCTCCGGGTGAAGTTCCGGGAATCCCGTCCATCCAGGTTTGCAGAGTTGCTGCGGCCTGCGGCGGCAGATGCAGGCCGAGCTTGGTGCGCCGCCACAGGATGTCCTCGGCGGTC
This sequence comes from Steroidobacteraceae bacterium, assembly GCA_036786925.1. Lineage (GTDB taxonomy): Bacteria > Pseudomonadota > Gammaproteobacteria > Steroidobacterales > Steroidobacteraceae > UBA964. Next base: position 8,681 of record DAIQQI010000102.1, on the reverse strand, counting down.
ACTGCAAACTCGTGCTGCCGCAGGTACTGCACTTCACGGCTGTGCAGTTGCGGCAGAATTTCCGCACCGAGGTCGGCGTAGTTTGTCGCCGAGCGCAACATCTGCACGGTCAGCGAGCCGTAACTGCGCGCGTAGCGTTGCGCCAGCGGCAGCGGCAGCCAGGGATATTGCACGCGTAACCACGTGACATAGGCCGCGAGGCCACCCGCGGGCAGGTCGCCGCCCGGCAATTTGGCGTTGTGTGTCCACGCTGGCGCGGCCCGGCCGGTTTTTTCGGCCAGCAGGTTGACAGCCTGCTCGGACAGCACTCGATAGGTCGTGATCTTGCCGCCGTACACGTTCAGCATCGGCGCCGGGTCGTCCGTGAATTCCAGGTGATAGTCGCGGTTTACGCTGCGCGCGTCGCTCGACTCGTCTGCTAACAAAGGCCGCACGCCCGAATAACTGCCCAGCACATCCGCGGGACCGATCTGCTGGCGGAAGTAGTGGTTGACCTGCGCGCAGAGGTATTGAACCTCGTCCGGATCGATGCTCACCTTGTCGATGGGCCCCGTGTAGTCGATGTCGGTCGTGCCGACCAGCGTGAAATCGGCTTCGTAGGGGATCGCAAAAATGACGCGGCGATCGTCGGCCTGGAAAATGTAGGCGTCGTCGTGGTCGAACATGCGACGCACGATGATGTGACTGCCTTTGACCAGGCGTAATCCGTGCGCGCCGGCGTCAGGTCTGGCCATGCCCCGGAATTGCGCCGCCCAGGGTCCGGTTGCATTGACAACAGCGCGCGCCTGCAATCTAGTGCGCGCACCGTTGGCGGCGGTGAGCGTTGCCAGCCAGCCGCCGTCAGTTGTCCGCAGTCCGTCGACGCGCTGATAAGTCATCACGCGTGCGCCCTGGCTGGCGGCCGCCATCGCGTTCAGGACCACCAGTCGCGCATCGTCGACCCAGGCATCGTAATAGGTGAAGCCATCGCGGTAGTCCGCAGCTAACGCCGCTCCGGCAGCATGGGACTGCAGCCGTATGTGCTCCGAACCCGGCAGCACGCGGCGGCGCGCCAGGTGATCGTACAGAAATAGCCCGCAGCGAATCATCCAGGCGGGGCGTAAATGACTCGCATGCGGCATCACGAAGCGCATCGGCGTGATGATGTGCGGCGCCAATGCCATCAGCACTTCGCGCTCCAGCAATGCCTTGCGTACCAGCCCGAAATGGAAGAATTCCAGGTAGCGCAGACCGCCGTGGATCAGCTTGGTGCTGGCGGATGACGTATGCGCCGCGAGGTCATGCTGCTCGCACAGCGCGACCTTGAATCCGCGTCCCACCGCATCGCGGGCGATACCGGCGCCGTTGATGCCGCCGCCGACGACTAACAGGTCGACGCTCATCGCGTCAGGTGCTGCAGCACCGCACGCGCGATGACTTCGCTGACGCGGACGTTGGATTCTTCGGTGACGCCGGCGATGTGCGGTGTCAGCAGCAGATTGGGCGCGCCGGCGTACAGCTGCCCGGCCTCGCTTGTCAGCGGCTCCTTGGCGAAGACGTCAATTGCCGCGCCACCCAGCTGGCCGCTCTTCAGCCGGGAGATCACTGCGGCATCGTCCACCACGCCGCCGCGCGCGGCGTTGATGAGTATGCTGCCTTTGCGCATGGTATCTAACAAAGCGGCATTGACCATGTTGGCAGTCGCGGGAGTCAGCGGCACGTGCAGGCTGACGACATCGCTGCCGGAAAACAAGACCGCGAGTTCGACGCGCTCCGCCATTTGCCAGGCGGCATGGTCCGCCGGCAACAGCGGATCGTAGGCCTGCACACGAAAACCCAGGGCCCTGGCGCGCGTAGCGGTCTCGCGCGCGATGGCGCCGAGGCCCAGCAAACCCAGCGTCTTGCCGGTGGCTTCCTGACCGATGAGCGCCATGCGCGGCCACTGGCCGTCGATGACCGCCGGCGTCGCAAACCAGGCGCGCCGCAGCAGCACCAGCGCTGCGGTGATGACGTACTCCGCCACCGCGATGTCGTTCGCACCGTTCGCAGGGCGAACGACGATGTTGCGGGCGCGGCAGGCCTCGAGATCGATGTTGTCCAGGCCGACACCCAGGCGGCCGACGATTTCCAGTCCTGGCGCATGAGCTAACAGGGCGGGGCGCACCTGGGTCCGGTTGCGCACGACCAGGGCGCGCGCCTGCGCCAGGCTGGCATTGAGGTCCGCGGGGCGATCGACCAGCGTCGGGTCGTAGAGATAGTCACGGCCCGCCAGCACCGACTTGATGACCGGCTCGTCCATGAATTCCGTGATCACGATCTCAGCCATGCAACGCCCTGATTTCAGCTAACAAAGTTTCATCGACCAGCAGGCCTTCGCGCTGCGCCTGCTCGCGGTTCTTGAGCCGCCTGCTGCCGGGCAGGCGCACGCCCGGGTCCGCCGCCATCGCCGCGCACAGGGTTTGCATCCGGGCCGGGAAGGCGCCGCCCGAGAATTTGCCCGGATCGAGAGCGATCAGCAAATGGCCCATGTCGGGCGGACTGCCGGCGGCGTCGAAAAAGGAACTGGCCTCCCAGCCGAAGGAACTGGCGGTGAGCGCAGCGCCCAGGATCTCGACCATCAGCGCCAGCGCGCCGCCCTTGGCGCCGCCGAGCGGCGCCAGCGTGCCGGCCAGCGCGGTGGTCGGATCGGTGGTCGGCAGGCCGTCCGGACCGCGCGCCCAGTCCGCCGGGATCGCCTGGCCGGCTTTTTGCGCCGCGACGATCTTGCCACGCGCGACCACGGACAAGGCCAGATCGATAACCAGCGGCGCGGTATGCGGCGCCGGCAGCGGCGCCGCGAATGCCAGCGGATTGGTACCTAACATCGGCGAGTTACCGCCCCAGAAGGCCATTGCCTTGGGCGTGTTGCCAAACATCAGTGCTAACAGACCGGCTGCGGCGAGACGTTCGACATGGGCGCCGGCCTGCCCGAAATGATGTGAATGCTGGATCGTCACCGCCGCCACGGCCTGCTCGCGCGCCATGCTGGTCAGCGTGTCGATGGCGAGATCGATGGCCGGATACGCAAAGCCGAGCCCCGCGTCGATCCGGGCTGCGCCGGGCGCAATGCGCGTCAGTTGCGGTTTGGCGCCGCCCTTGACCTTGCCGCTGCGCACCTGCGCGCAGTAGGCCGGCACGCGTGACAGCCCATGACCCGCCTGACCGTCGGCCTCGGCACAGACCAGCGCGCGCGCGGTACTGGCCGCCGCCGTGTCGCTCGCGCCACTCGCCACCAGGGCGCGACGCGCCAACTGCCCGGCGGCATCGAGCGCGAGTCGGATTTTGTTAGCCATCGCCGCCGGCGTCAGGCGCTGCGATACAGCTTGGTCATCACGAACTCGACATGGCCCAGCGCCTCGGCGGCCGTGAGTCTGCCGTTAGCCGTTTGCGTGATGCAGTCGATCAGCTTGTCGCCGGCCTGGTCAATGGTAATTTCGCGCCGCACGACGCCTGACACATCGACGTCGACGTGTTCCGGCATCAGGCGCACGGTGCGCGGATTACCGGTCACCTTGATGACCGGCATGATCGGATTGCCGATCACATTGCCCTGGCCGGTCGGAAAAATGTGCATGACGTAGCCTGCCGCGGCCTGCAGCGTGCAGCACTCGGCCGCGGCCGACGATGTGTCCATGAAGTAAAGCCCGGGGCCGCGCGCCGGCGCTTCCGCAGGTTCGAGCACATCGATATAGCTGATCTTCTTGCCGATCTTTTCCAGGTTGCCGAGCGCCTTTTCCTCGATGGTGGTCAGGCCGCCGGCGATATTGCCCTTGGTAGGCTGGCTGTCCGACAAGTCCGAGGTCTTGTGCGCCTCGATGACATCGTCCTGGTAGGCCTGCCAGGTGCGCATGAACTTCTCGCGGATTTCCGGCGTAGCGGCGCGCGCCGCGGCCAGGTGTTCCGCGCCGGTCAGCTCCGAGGTTTCGCCAAAACAGCCGTACAAACCCTTTGGCACCAGCTTGTCGTACATGTTGCCGACCGTCGGGCAGGACGCGAGGCCGGTGGTCGTGTCGCTCTCGCCGCACTTGGCGGCGATCCACAGTTCGGTCAGGTCGCATTCGACGCGTACCTGTCCCGAGGTCTGGTGCACGAATTCCTTGGCCTTGCGTGACGCGGCGGCTACGGTCGCGATATCGCCATTGCCTTCGATCCAGAATCCCGCCACCGGCTTGCCGGTCTTCGCGATGCCATCGACGATGCGCTGCGTCCAGCCGGGTTCGATGCCGATGACGATGCAGGCCGCGACGTTAGGATTCGCGCCGGTGCCGATCATGGTGCGGAAGTGCAGTTCCAGGTCCTCGCCGAACTGCAGGCGGCCGTAGGCATGCGGCAATGCGATCGTGCCGCGGATATTGTTAGCCACCGATTCGCAGGCGGCGTTGGAGATGTCGTCCACCGGCAGTATCGCGACGTAGTTGCGGACGCCGACCCGGCCGTTTTCGCGCCGATAGCCCCAGACCTTGCTTGCTTTGCTCATGTTAGGTTGCTTCTACCAGCGCTTGGTTTTCAGGTTGTGCACATGCACGTGTTCGCCACGCGCGACCGCCGCAACGATCTTGCCGATGTCCTGGCCGTACTTGATGACGGTGTCGCCGGGCTTGAGGTCGGCGAGGGCGACCTTGTGGCCGATGGGCACGTCGTTCCTGGCCTTGAGGCGAAAATCGGAATTGTCCTCGGTGACAACGCACAGCATGTCGGTGCCGGCGGCGAGATTCTCGACCACCACCACGCCAACGTTGTCCTTGCGATCGTGAACCAGCAGTTGTGGAACGGACACTGGATGAACTCCTTCACGCGTCGGTGCGCGCTTGCGAACCCTAAGTCTTATATAAGATACTAAACACATGACACCTGTTCCGGCAAGCGCCGCAATAGCATCCCTGCATGGATAACCAGCCCCAGTACCGGCCGCTCTACAGCCAGGTTTACGAAACGCTGATCAAGCGCATTGGCGAGGGCGTATGGCGGCCGGGCCAGGTACTGCCGAGCGAACAGGCGCTGGCGGTGCAACTCGGGGTAAGCCAGGGCACGGTGCGCAAGGCCCTCGATGCGCTCGCGGTCGACAAGATCATCGACCGCCGGCAGGGCAAGGGCACCTATGTCGCCGAACTGACCCAGGAGCGTTCGCTGTTCCGTTTTTTCCGGCTCAGCCGCGAGGACGGCGCGCGCGCCATACCCACCAGCGGCGAGGAATCCGTCAAGCGCCGCGCAGCCCGGGCCGCGGAACGCTCGATCCTGTCGCTCGCCGATGGCAGCGAGGTGATCGAGATCGTTCGCACCCGTTTCGTCGATAACAAGCCGATCGCGCACGAGCGCATTGTCGTGCCCGCCAAACTGTTTCGCGACCTTGACCGCCGCAGTCCGCTGCCTAACACGCTGTACGCGCTGTACCAGCGTGAATACGGCATCAACATCGTCACCGCCGAGGAAAAATTGCGGGCGGACGCCGCGCGTCGCGAGGATGTCAGGCGCCTGCGGCTCAAGGAAGGCGCGCCGTTGCTGCAGGTCGAGCGTGTGGCGCTGGCGGTCGACGGGCGCCGGGTCGAGTGGCGCGTCAGCCGTTGCGACACAACGGCGCTGGTCTATGCCGTCACACTTACATGAAACGGGTCCTGTGCGTCGGACATGCGGTGCAGGATTTCGTCTTCGGTGTCGCGGCGCTGCCACACGAAGCTAACAAACACCGTGCCGAGAGTTTCGTCAGCGTCGGCGGCGGGCCGGCGGCGACGGCGGCCGTTACCGTTGCCAGGCTGGGCGGCGCGGCGACGCTCGCTTGCCGGCTGGGCACTGATGCGGTGGCCGCCGCGATTCGCGCCGAGCTCGAAACTTACGGCGTCGATTGCCGGTTCCTGCGGCGCTTTCCCGGCTGCGTTTCCTCGTTGTCGGCGGTCATGGTCGACGGCGCCGGTGAGCGCATGATCGTCAATTATGTGGATCCGAACATTCCGGCGGCACCCGGCTGGTTGGCGGAAATTGATTTTGCCGACTACGACGCGGTACTGGCCGATGTGCGCTGGCCCGAGGGCAGTGCTTTCGCGCTGCAACGGGCGCGGGAACGCGGACTGCCGGCGGTGCTCGATGCCGATGTACCCCTGAAACGCGCCGATCCGCTCGTGAAACATGCAACGCACATCGCGTTTTCCGAGCCGGGATTGCATGATTACAGCGGTATCGATGATCCGGCGACGGCGCTCGAGCAGGCGCAGCGCGCCACCGGCGCCTGGTGTTGCGTGACCCTCGGTGCGCAGGGGGTTTGCTATACGGCCGCGGCCGGAATCGAACGCCAGCCGGCTTTCAAGGTCGAAGTTCGCGATACGCTCGGCGCCGGCGATGTCTGGCACGGCGCGTTCGCGCTGGCGCTGGCGGAAGGCAACGACGAAATGCAGGCGATTCGTGCAGCATCGGCCGCGGCCGCCATCAAGGTGCAACGCGCGGGAGGCCGCGCCGGTGTGCCGTCACGCCAGGAGCGCGATCATTTGTTAGGACTGCAATGAGCATATCAGCGGGAAAATACTGGGGCATGCGTCGCATGGCCGATGCCAGCGGCCGGTTCAAGATGACCGCGGTCGATCAACGGCCCCCCATCAAGAATCCGATCAAGGCCAGGCGCGGCACCGCCGAAGCCCCCTGGGAAGATGTTGCGGCCTTCAAGGAGCTGCTGATCCAGGAGCTGCAGGCGGAATCGTCGGCGCTGCTGCTGGATCCGCATTACGCGCTGCCGCGCGGCATTACCATGTTAGATGCATCTCGCGGACTGATCCTGACACTGGAAGACTCCATCTACAAGGAAACGCCGGGCGGCCGGCTGTCGAGCGAAATCGATGACTGGTCGGTCGAGAAGATCAAGCGTTTCGGCGGCGACGCAGTCAAGGTTCTTACCTGGTACCGTCCGGATGCGGATCGCGCCGTGTGCCGCGCGCAGCAGGATTTTACGGCGCGCATTGGCGACGCCTGTGCGCGTTACGACATTCCGTTCGTGTTTGAGCTGCTGGTCTATCCGCTGGCGAGCGATGCCGAGCAGACCAAGGACTACGTGGAGATGCGCAGCAAGCATCCCGAGCTGGTCATTGAAAGCGTGCGCACCTTTGCCGATCCGAAGTTCGGTGTCGACCTGTTCAAGCTGGAAAGTCCGCTGCAGGCATCCGCGGTGCCGGGCGTCGGCGCGCCTGGCTGGGAAGAAACCCAGAAATTGTTCGACGCGTTAGGCGCGGCCGCCGACCGTCCCTGGGTCATGCTGTCGGCCGGCGCCGGCAAGGAAGAATTTCGCCGCGTGCTCACGCATGCGTACCGCGCGGGCGCTTCGGGTTATCTCGCCGGCCGCGCGATCTGGCTGGAAGCCTTCGCGCACTTTCCGGACTGGCAGAAGATCCGCAATGAACTGCGCCGCGGCGGCGTCAGTTACATGCGCGGCCTCAATGAACTAACAGATTCGCAGGCCAGGCCCTGGCACCAGCATCCGGTCTACGGTCCGGAGGGCGCGCGGATCGCGCCCGCGGACGCCAGCCTGCGCCACGTTTACCCGGGTTTTGGGAGCCAATCGATATGATGACCTATGGCGTGGCGGCGCTGGCGCGTCCGACGTTTGACGTGCCGTTCGCCGAAGAGATGAAGGAACGCGCGTTTCAGGCGCTGCAGGCAGCCGGCATTGGCGTGGTCGGCCCGCGTACGCTGCTGTTCGATCGTGCCGCGGCGGAAACCGCCATCGCGGAAATCGCTACGCAGGGGAAGATCGACCTGCTGCTGATCCTGCAGGTGACATTTACCGACGCCACGATGACCGTGAAGCTGGCGCGTGAATCGACCGTGCCGCTGGCCGTGTGGGCACTGCCCGAGCCGCGCATTGGTGGGCGGCTGCGCCTGAATGCCTACTGCGGTTTGAATCTGGCCGCGCATGCGCTGGGCAAGGCCGGGGCGCAGCATCGCTCGCTGTATGCCGATCCCGGCGAACCGGGACTGGCCGAACGTCTGCGCGCGTTAGCTAACGTGGCAGATCCGGTGCCATCCCGCGCGGCCGCGCCGCGGGCGCCGCTTGCCGCTGACCAGCAGAAGGCGGCCGACGTGCTGGGCCGGCTGGCCAATTCCAGTATCACGGTTGTCGGCCAGCATCCCGATGGATTCGACACCTGCGAGTTCGATCCCGACTTGCTGGCCAGGCTGACAGGTTTGCGTATCAACTCAGTGGGATTGCCGGATCTGTTCGACCGCGCACGGGCCGCTGACGCCACTCGTGTTGCTAACGTCCGCGCCGACACGGCCGCGCGCGTCGCCGGACTTGATGAGGTGGATGCCGGGCAGCTCGACAAATCGCTGCGGGTGTTCTGCGCGCTGCAGGATGTCAGGCGCGACACTGGCGCCAGCGGCCTCGCAGTCCGGTGCTGGCCGGAGATGTTCACCGAGTACGGCTGCGCCGCCTGCGGACCCATGGCGATGATGAACGAGCAGCGCGTGCCATCGGCGTGCGAGGCCGACGTGAATGGTTCGCTGACGCAGCTCATCATGCAGGAACTCGCCGGCGAACCGGCGTGGATGGCGGATCTGGTCGACGTGACCCCGGCTGACAACACGGCGGTGTTCTGGCATTGCGGCCTCGCGCCGCTGTCGATGTGCGATCCGGCCGTGCAGCCGACCGCGACCATCCACACCAACCGCCGCATGCCCTTGCT